>JAEWWY010000144.1 GCA_023458835.1 Bacillota bacterium | reverse complement strand
CAGATGCTCAATATCCCGGAAGGGGAATGCGACCTTACCGAGTGGCGGGCCATGGTGGAGCGGCAGCTTACCTGTTTAAGAACCGTTACGATTGCCTTGGTAGGCAAGTATGTGGAGTTGCCCGATGCCTATCTGAGCGTGGTGGAGGCGCTGACCCACGGGGGCATCTATCATCATACAAAGGTTTGCATCACTTGGGTGCCCGCGGAAGAGGTGACCCAGGAGAATGTGGCAGGGCGCCTGCAAGGTGCCGACGGCATTCTGGTTCCCGGCGGCTTTGGGTCCCGCGGGCTGGATGGAAAGATGCTGGCGGTCCGCTATGCCCGGGAAAAGAAGATTCCTTTCTTTGGCCTTTGCCTGGGGCTTCAGATGGCTGTCATTGAATTTGCGCGCAATGTATTGGACCTGCGCGGAGCCAATACCACCGAAACCGATCCCCACACCACGTATCCCATCATCGACCTGATGCCGGACCAGAACCTGAACGATCTGGGTGGCACCATGCGCCTGGGCAAGTACCGCTGCGCGCTTACGCCGGATACCTTCAGCCAGAAGGCCTACGGCACACAGGAGATCTGGGAGCGCCACCGCCATCGCTACGAGTTCAATAATGATTATCTGGAGCGGTTTGAGGCGGCGGGTATGCGCGTTGCCGGCCGCAATCCGGAGCGGAATCTGGTGGAAATCGTGGAGATCGCCGACCATCCCTGGTTTGTGGGCGTGCAGTTCCATCCGGAACTGAAGAGCCGGCCCAACCGGCCACACCCCCTGTTCCGGGATTTTGTGGGCGCGGCGCTTGAAACGGCGGAAAAGAAGAAATAGGCGGTAAAATCAAAAAGCGGCAGGGAGAAGTTCCCTGCCGCTTTTTTGTCTGAAATCAACCTCTGTTTGCTAAACATGAAGGAGATTGCGAAATGCTTTCATCTGGCTCCTGCTGAAGAAAGATTTCCTCCGCCTCCTGCTGCACCGCCTGTAACTGCTGGATGGTCTCCGTTATCTGCTGAAAAAGTTTCATATACATTTCCTTGTAATCATCCATATACATCGCCCTTTCCTATTTTACCGGATATTCCGTTAAAGGTCAACAACGGAATATCCGGTAGGGCATACTGACATGGGTGATAGAATGATGTATGAAAGAATCAGGCACCTGCGGGAAGACAGCGATCTAAGCCAGAAAGAGATAGCGGGGATTCTTTCCGTTGCGCAAACCACCTATTCGGATTATGAGCTGGGAAAGCTGAATATTCCCATTCCTATCCTTATCCGTCTGGCGCGGCACTATGGCACCAGCGTGGATTATCTGCTGGGGCTGACAGATGCGAAAGCTCCTTATCCGCGAAAAGCAAAATAGCAGAACGTATGCCATCAAATAGTGCTTCGATGAATGCACCAGAAAAGATATGGAAGCAAGCTCCGCCCGATGTCATCCTGACGGTCTCCGGGGGTGGTCTCCCTTTCACAGTACACGTTCAAAAATGCATTTATGTTTTGAAGTAACTTGATCCCCGTGCCTGGAGTTTGCCGTCTTTATCATTTGAAAGCGAAGCGCCGGCCAGGCAAAGCACAGGCCGGTGCGAAAGACCATAGGCAAAGATGCGGCACAAAAAATGACATTGTCAGTTTGTAAAAACTTCTCTCAATATCACAAGTCCTTGACCTGGGGCCAGCTTTGCGTTCACCGCCCCGCCTGAAACGGGCAGCGTTTCTCCGCTCAATTGATCCACCCACGCCTCCCTTGCCCGGAAGCTTTCCGGCAGGGGAAGCATGCTGTCCACCGGAATATCGGCGGTGTTGAGGGCCACCAGCGCCTCCTGTTTTTCGCTTTTGCGAAGATAGGCATACAGGCCGCCGGTACCTACGTGCCAGGTTTTGAAAGAGCCCAGGCGCAGCGCATCGCTGCCGTTGCGCAGGCGTATAAGCTGTTTGTAGAAGGCAAGCAGGGCGCTTCCTTCCACCTTGCCCCATGGCATGGGACGGCGGCAATCCGGGTCGGGACCGCCGGTGAGCCCCAATTCATCCCCATAGTAAACGATGGGCACGCCGGGGTGTGTCATTTGAAAAAAGACGGCGGCCCGCAGGCGGTTTTCAACGCCTCCCGCCCTGGTTAAAAACCTTTGCGTATCGTGGCTGCCCAGAAAATTCCACAGAACCTCCTGTACCGCGTAGGGGTATAGTGCCATCGCTTTGTTGACCCGGGAGTCAAACGCCTGGAGGCTGATTTTCCGCTCCGCGAAGTACAGCCACATAGCCCGGGACAGCACATAATGCATGGTGCTGTCGAACATGTCACCCTGGGTGACCCACTGGCGGGAATCGTCCCAGCATTCCGCCACCAGGATGGCCTCCGGGTTTTCATCCAGCACCGCTTTGCGGAACTGCCGCCAGAAATCCGGCCATACCTCCGGGGATACATCCAGCCGCCAGCCGTCCACATGGGCCTGCCTTAGCCAGTAGCGGCCTACCTGCACAAAATAGGCGGCTGCGGCCTCATTTTGAAGGTTCAGCTTGGGCATATCCGGCGTATGGGCAAAGGTGGCGTACCCACAGGAGTATTTCTCCTCATTGAAGAAAAACCAGTCAAAATATTCGCTGTCCGGTCCTTGCTTGACCGCATCCAAAAAAGGCGGGAACTGGGTACCGGAATGATTGAACACGCCGTCCAGTACAATGCGGATGCCTGCTGCATGAAGCTCATCCGAAAGGGTGCGCAGCTCCTTCAGCGTGCCCAGAAGCGGGTCGACCGTATAATAGTCGAAGGTATTGTACCGGTGGGAGGTATCGCTCAGGAAGATAGGCGTCATATAGAGCATCCCGATCCCAAGTTCCTTTAAATAAGGGATGGCCTGTCGGATGCCTTTCAGGTTGCCGCCAAAGCGGAATTCATTGGCATAGCGGGCGGAATCCCAGGGCTCCACCGCTTGGGC
>JAEWWY010000143.1 GCA_023458835.1 Bacillota bacterium | reverse complement strand
CGAAGTTTTGCATGGCGGATGGGACCATATATTATATCGCCGCCGATGCTATGACCGGCGCGAGAAATCTGATGGCGCTGGATGCCGCCGGAGAAAAAAGCGTTCTTGTGTATGCAGGCATCCGCCTGATCACCTCCTATGCACCCGGCACGCTCCTGGTGGTGACAGAGCCTATGGCAGGTGTCACATCCCTGGCGCTGCTTCACATAAATACAGGGCGCTTGGAAGAAAAAATGACTCTTGACGCCATATACGACGGTCTGTATTTCGATCCTTCCGCGCAGACCGCGTACTTGTGGCGCGATGGCGAGGTTATGGCCAGCAAATCCTTTGCCCCCCTTGAAATGGCGTTGAGAATACCTATTATGAAACCGGTGGCGGAAGGCGCGCTGGTGGGCGGCGGCTACCTGGCTATCCCCTATAGGGATGGGGTACGGGTATTCTCCACCGATCCGGCGCTTCTGACGCCGATGCCCCTGAAGATCCTGGGGCAGACCGGGGATCTGCCTATGGAGGATTTCAGCGCAGCGAACCCTGATATCGTTTTTGAAACTATCAATACGTATCCGGCATCCGCCAAGGATCTGATCCTGCACATGATGGGCGGCGATAACGCAGCGGATGTATACATACTGGATGCGAGTGGCTACAATTTGAATGCGCTTTACGAAAAGGGCTATTTCTATGACCTTTCGTCCAGCTTAACGATTCAAAGCACGGTGGAGGCCATGTACCCGTATTTGAAGGATGTCTTGATGCGGGATGGGAGGCTCATGGCGCTGCCGTTTCATGTTGGCTACATCGTAGATATGTACAGCAGCAATGCCTTTGAGGAAGTAGGTCTGACCCAGAAAGACGTGCCTGAAACCTATGATGATTTATTGAATTTTGTAAAGGTATGGAATGAGGAATACGCGGAGGAATACCCTTCAATATCGCTGTTCGGCCATGGCGCGGATGCAAAGGTATACAAGAAAATCATTGCCAGGTCAATTCTCCAGGATCGCAGGCTCAATTGCCTGCGCCTGGGTGAACCTGTCATCTATGATACGCCTGATATGCGTGCATTGCTGGGAAAGCTCCTTGAGACCGATTTTTCCTTGATTGGCGGCATTATGCAGGCCCCCTTCGGCGAAGGCTGGCCCAGGCAGATGTTCCGGCCTGCCGGCTTTGCCAGTGCCCAGGCCGAATCAATTTCCCAGTTTCTGTACATGCCGCTTCGCATATCTTCCGATGATCAGCCGGTGGTCAAGGCGAACGCGCAGGTGTTGGTAATCAACCCATACACGCAAAACGGACGGATGGCCATGGTATTTCTGGAGTTTGTTGCAAAAAACTTGCTCGCGGAGGTTCGCGTGGAGCTCATGCCGGGTGAAAATGAGCCGGTACGGGAACCTAGCAACGATCTATCTGGGTATGAAGATAAAATTGAGCTGACCAGGAAAGCGCTTTTAGAGGCCGATGAGGCCGACAAGCGAACGCTTCAGGATATGCTGGACGCGCTGCAGCGGGATTACGATGAACGAAAGAAATATGAATGGCGGGTTAGTTCGCAAAGCATTGCAGCTCTCCGGGCAATCGCCCCCTATTTTATGCTGATGCAAGCCGATGAAGTGATCAATGGCAGCGCCGGTGTTACACCACGCTATGTCCGCTTTCTGGATGGCCAGCTTACCCTGGAACAGTTCTTGCAGGAAATGGATCAGGCGGAACGGATGATCGAAAAAGAAAAATAATGTGGATACCAATCTTCCAAGCGCGGGAGATGGACGCTGTGTGCTGCTTTTCCCGCACCAGCAAATCAAGGCAAGAACGGATATAATGAATAATCTGAGCGAATGGTCAAAATCCCATGTCAAATGCCTTCGCCTCCGTCTCGGTTTTCTTTGCCTGTCCTGCGCAAAATGATCCTTTTTCGTTTGCTTGTTTTGCTTCGTTTTCCGGCAAAAGTTGATTATAAATATCCCCCTTTGAAAATGCTGGATTTTCAAGGGGGATGTTTGCACGTCCCTCGTGTCAGCGGGAAGCGCTGAGCAGATTCTCGCGCATGCTTTTGGGGCTGACGCCATAAAAGTGCTTGAAGCAGCTTGAAAAGTAGGATGAGTTTTGAAAGCCCACCATCTCCGAGATTTCGGCGATGCTGAAATCGCTGCTTAACAGCAGCTTTTTGGCGCGGTCCATGCGCAAATCGCCAATATATTCTGACACGTTTTTGCCAACCTCTTTTTTGAACAAACGGGAGAAATATTCTTCGCATAAGCATGCCTTTGCCGCCAGGGCGGACAGGGACAGCGATTCCCCATAATGCAGGGCAATGAATTCCTTGGCTTCTTTGATGCAGGGCGAAGTGGTATCAATTTCGGGAAGCTGTTCAAAAAACAGATGCACGGTGTTTTGGATATCCTCCAGGCACGAGGCGCTTTGAAGCGCGCAGATATAGGCCTTTGTATTCAAGGTGTCGGATTGGGTCCGGTTGGAAACGCCTTCGAATATATCGCTGACGGTGCGTGTCAGGAAGGCGGAATCCAACACATGGCACGCCTTCAAAAGGGGTCCGATCTCCAGAATCTTCCTTTTTGTCAGATCCTTGCCGTTGTACAGGTATTGGGACAGGATATCCGTCTTCTGCTCCTGTATCCGGTTTTTGGCGCTTCGTATCTGTTCCTCCCCGGCACGCAGGCTTTGCGCGGCATCGCCGAAAAATTGCTGTTCCCAGCGGAAGACGGCCTCACGCATGGCCTCGGGCAGATGGGTGAGCCCGGCACAGGCCCCGCTTTCTCCATAGAATGCAATGTTTTCGCCGGATCTGGATACCAGCCTTTGGATATGGCCGATGGTTTGCGCGTCCTCCTCCGGCCTGTCGGAAAGGTTTGCCAGCAGGATATGCACATGCATGCCGCTGTGGAAGACCACGATGCTGTTCATTTGTTCGTTGTGGATGTTTTTCAGCTTGTGCTCGTCAAAATGCCGCGTTTGAAAGGCCAGCGCGAAAAACCGCCGGTCTTCCAAAGGCACGTGGCAGTGGGACAAATCCTCCGCCGTGATAGCCTGGGGCTGCTGGCTGTGCAGCAGGCCGCGAAGGAATTCCTCCTGAAGCTTCTTTTTGCGCCGGTATGCAAGGCGGTCATGCAACTGACTTTCAACGATGCAAAGGATATCCTCTTTGGACAGCTCGCTCTTGAGCAGATATTCTGTTACATTATACTTGATGGCAGTCCGGGCAAAGGCAAAATCATCGTGGCATGTGAGGATGACGATCACCGTTTCGGCGTCTTTTTCACGGATGGCTCTGATCAGCTCCATGCCATCCATTTTGGGCATGCTGATATCTGTAAATACCATGTCATAGGCGTCATTGTTGATCAAAAGCAGTGCGTTTTCGCCATTTTCCGCCTCGTGGACCTCGATTTCCGGGCCGGCCAGGCACATGACCAGCCACTGGCGGATCAGCAGCTCATCGTCCACCACAAGGATTTTTGGCATGTCAGGTGACCTCCTTTTGATAGCCCAAGGTCAGTATGGTTTCGGTGCCCTGATTGATTTCACTGACGATGGAAATGCCGTATTCCTCGCCATACAGCAATTTGATGCGGTTTTTCACATTCACAAGTCCTACCCGGTTGAAGGTTTTTGTGTTTTCGGAGGACTCCTGCCAGAGGTTGTCAAGGGCCTCCCTGGTCATGCCCCTTCCGTTGTCCTGGACCCGGATCACCAGCTTTTTGCCCATCTGTTGGAAGGTGATGCGGATGAGGGCATTTTTCTTCCCCTCGTCAAAGCCGTGGTAAATGGAGTTCTCCACAATGGGCTGCAGGAGCAGCCTGGGAATCAGCGCATTTTTCAAATCATCGGGCACGGAAACGTCCATGGTGATTTTTTTGTTCTCGTACCGCATGGCCATCAGGTCAAGGTAGCCTTCCAGATAATCGATCTCCTCTGAAACGAGGCACCATTCC
>JAEWWY010000142.1 GCA_023458835.1 Bacillota bacterium | reverse complement strand
ATGATGTACTGTACACGGGCATCGGAGATGGTCATGGCGATGGAGGCTTCCAGGCTCATCTGATCCGGATTGAGCTTGCCCACGCTCAGATCCGGCACGGCATAGGGCTCGTTGGCCACGGCTTCCAGGTTGATCAGGTCTATTTCCGTCCTGCCCTGGCCGAAGTCGGGGGCCACTACGCGGCGGGGCGCCAGGGAGATGAACACTTCGTTGGAGCCGTCGGAAACGCGCAATTGTGCCTGTTCCGGGGTGATGGCGATCTTTCCGGAGGCATCCTGGGTATAGTGGAGGTCTTCCACGCCCACGGTGAGCAGCTTGCAGCCGCCGTCTTCCTCCGCGGATTGCAGCTTCTCAAAGAAGTCCAGGATCCGCTGCACGGTGGCTTCGTCCTTCACGGCCGCCTTGGGGATCAGGAAGCCGCCCACGCCGCCTACGGACAGGGTGGAGTTGATCACTTTGCCGCCCTTGGGATCGGTGAGCAGGTAGTTGCGGCCGATTTTGGCGGTGGGGGTGATGGTGGAGAAGAGCTGGTCATACTTGCCGCCGGGATACCGGCCGTTGGTGGCGGTGGTGAACATGGCGCCCGCTTTGCCTTCGCCCAGGGGCAGGTGCTTGTCGTTGCCCTTGATCAAAGCGAAGTCGCTGTTCATGTAGCCGTTGTCATACATATCCTTGAACAGGTTCAGGGTGTCCATGTACTCAGAGAAGGTGAAGTAAGGCATGATCTTGCCTTCGGCATTCTGGCCCCAGCGGTTGGGCGCGCCCAGGGCGACGGCCAGGGTGTCAAAGCCGGCGTAGGTCAGTTCCTTATCGGCATCGTCGATGTAGGCAAAGCCATAGGTATCCTTCACGCCGTTGCCATCCGGATCACCCTCGGTGAAGGCCTTGGCCATCTCGTAGAACTCCTTGGCGGTGGTGGGTACGGGGATATTCAGCTTATCCAGCCAGTCCTGCCGGTAGAGCATGGCCACGCGGGCGCTGGACACCTGGATGGGGAACAGGTAGTTGCGGCCGCCCACGGCGGTCACCGTCAGGCAGTAGGGGGTGGTGAGCTCGTCTTTGAACAGCGGGCGCTGGGGGATGAAATCCGTCAGGTCCCAGAACACGCCGTACTGGCAGTCTTCCAGGTACTTGGAATTCTTCGTAAGGCCGCTGGTGATAACCATCACCATGGGCTGCTCGGTGGAAGCCATCACCGTATTGTACTTCTGTACAAAGTCGCCCTGAGGCGCATAGGTGATTTGCAGGTCTACGTTGCACAGTTTTTCCACGGCTTCCAGCACCGGGTTGCCTTCCTCGCCTACGGTGCCGGCGGGGGGCTGATCGGCGAAGAAGGGGGCCACCATGGTGATGACGAAGGGGGCTTCTTCCGCCAGGGCCGGGGTAAGGGCCATTATGCCAAGCAGCATCATGGCGGCCAGGAGCAGGGACAGGGACTTGCGCATGGTCTTTCATCCTCCTTGTTATATGGTTCGGGACAGGGGCACGCTCCCTTTCCAAGGGGCTATGATGATTCAGTATACCGGGAGCCGCGGCAGCAGGCAATCACAAAACCGGCAATGGGATTGACAATTTATGAAAAGTGCGATCTTCAAAATCGCAACTCATGCGCAAAATCGCAAATCAGACAGCATTGAACGCCTGTATTCCCCTTATCGCCTTTGCATCCCCGCATGCGATATGGTAATATTGAACATGGCGACAAGACGTGCTGGAGGCGGGGCGGATGCAGGAATTTCGAAAGCGCTTGCGCAAGAAAGTGTACAGGACATTTTTGCTGTCCTTCCTTCTTGTGTTTGTGCTGCCTGCCGCGGCGCTGGTCGGCTTTATGACCAACATGCTGGGCACGGTGGAAAAGGAGCTGGAGATATCCAACCGGCTCATGCTGGAGCAATTGAAAAGCCAGGCGGACGGCCAGCTTTTTGCCGTGATGCGCATGGGGGATACCCTGATGGTGGACGACAAGGTGCTGTACTTCTCCTCCATTTCCGACCCTATGCAATACCTGCACAACATCACCTCCTTTCAGACGCTGCGCACCCTCATCCAGGAAATGACCAGCCTTCAAATCGCCAACGCCGGCATCAGCAGCAGCTATCTGCATTTTGCCCGCAGCCAGAAGGTGATTGCCAACACCGTCATGACCGGCCCGGATTATTTTCAGCGCCGCCTGGCGGGCGAATTTTCATCCTATGAGGATTGGACCGCGTATGTGGGCCGCGGGGAAAACGGGTTTGTGCGCCGGGACCAGGGGGCGCTGCGCAACCCGCTCTCCTATGTGCGCACCATTTTCAGGGGCGACGCGCCGTCGGTGACCATCGTCATTACGCTGGAGGAGGGCATACTCAGGCAGTATCAACAGTTGGTGAAGGAAAAGCAGGGCCTGGGCTTCACCATTCTGGACCATAAGGGGCAGGTGCTTTTTTCCACGCTGCCGGATGTGCCCTTCACCGGCTCCGTGGATGCGGCCGCCGCAAGCGGCGATGCCCACGGCGTTATGAGCCCCCAGGGCAAACTGCGCGTTTCCTACAGCCGCAGCGCCGACACGGGCTGCATATATGTGGTTTCCATCCCCGAAAGCGTATACTGGACGCGGCTGAATGCCATCCGCCAGGTAAGCGTGCTGCTGGTGACGGTGATCCTGGCGGTGGGCTTTTTCCTGTCCTTTGCGCTGGCCAAGCGCCAGTACCGGCCCATCCACGCGCTGCGCAGCTTCGTGGAAGGCATTTCCGCCGGAAGTCAAACGGAGGGCGGCGACGACTTCCAATACCTTCAGGAAATGATGCAGAGCATGAAAAACAGCCGCCTGACCATCAACCAAAGATTGAAGTTCTCCAACCGGAACATGGAGCATTTTGTGCTGGAATCGCTGCTGTGGGGGACATACGGCTCCATCAAGGAAGTGGAGGAGCAGCTTTTGGCCCTGGACATCGCTTATGACAGCGATCATTTCGCCGTGGCGGGCTTTTGCGTGGACGGCTTCAGCGACAGCGCCGTTTTGCCGGAGGACGGGGAGGACGACGCGCAGCTCATGCGCTTTGTGCTGGGCAATGTGTTTTCCGAGCTGCTGGCCGGCTATAATGCCAGGCTTACCGAGCTGCACGGCTGGACATACGCGCTTTTGTGCCTTCCCGCCGGCGGGGAGGGCTGGCAGGATAAGCTGGAGGAAGCGCTGGTCAGCGGCCGGCAGATCCTCAAGGACAATTTTGACCTGGGCATGACCATCGCCGTCAGCTTCCGGGTGCAGGGCCTGCACAAAATCTCCCAGGCCTGCGGCTGGGTGCGGGATGCGCTGGCAGCCCGGCAGCAGGGCGCCGATGAGCTGATCCTTTCCTGGAAGCGGGAATCCGCCCGGATGCCGGCGGAGCGGCTGACGGAGGAGGTAGAGGCCATCCTGAGGCGGATAGAACAATGGACGGCCGCCGGAGACTGGGAAGCGGCGAAGCATCAGATCCAGCTCATGAAAAAAGCCGCGGCATCGCTGCCCGGCTGGACGGTGAAAATGCAGTGCGCCGTTCTTTTGCAGGGGATCATGCAAAGCCTGTCCCTGCGCTTTTCTCCGCAGGAAGCCGCGCCCGTTTCCCAGCGCATGCAGCAGTATATGGAAGCGCCCCCCGCCAAGGATGATTTTCCGGAGCTTTCCCGCATTGTGGAGGCGGCTTGCGCCCTGAACGCCGCGGCCAACGAAAACGTGCGGCGCGCCGACGTCGCCCGCAAGGCGGACGAGTATATCAGGGAGCATTACGCACAAAGCTGCATGTCCATCAGCCGCGTGGCGGAGCATCTGAACCTGACCGCCAGCTACGCTTCCGCCCTGTACAAGCGGCAGACGGGGCAGGCCATGCTGGATACCATCAACCTCACCCGCATCCACCATGCCAAGCTGCTTTTGACCGGCAGCCACATGAGCCTGGAGCAGGTGGCGGAAAAGGTGGGGTATTACAACAGTTCCTCCTTCATCCGCGCCTTCAAAAAATACGAGAGCATCACTCCGGGCCAATACAGGGCACGCAAGGGCAAAGCCCCCGGCGAGGCGGGGCTGCCGGGATGATACATGGTGCGGCGGGGGGGAGAAGTATGAAGCAGGGAGGATGGGGCTTCATGTACGATGTGGCCGTCATCGGTGCTGGAATCGTTGGGTTATCCATTGCCCGCAGGCTTGCAGGATACAACCTGCGCATCTGCATCCTGGAAAAGGAGCCGGACGTGGCCATGGGGGCCACCA
>JAEWWY010000141.1 GCA_023458835.1 Bacillota bacterium | reverse complement strand
TGGCATGATCGTTTTTTTTGCAAATGACACCGTCTATTATGCAAACGCTCATCCGGCAGCCCCCCCCCTCACCGACCGCAGCGAGGAAGGAACCCGGCTGCTTCAGTATGTCACCGCCTTTTGCGATGCCATGCTGCCCGGCGTAAGCCCCGCTTTTGAGATCATCCGCATAGAAGCGGATGCAAAGAATGACGATGGACGCTACCTGAGCATCACCACAGGAAACGAGCGTACAAAGCTGGCCCATTCCTTTACGCTGCAAATCGAACCTGTCGTGCGCGTGCTTGCTTTTGAGCCGATGGATGAAATAAGCATATGCTTTAACCGCACCGGAAGCCCAGAAGCCTTATCCGCTTATACCCAGGAAAATGCGATAGCGGATTGCCGGACCCATATGACGGAGGTCACCGGTTTTTCGCAGCAGCAGGTAGACAGCGGCACCATCACCGCGGCGTTTTTGCCCGAAGAGCAAATTTGGGCCGCCAGCTTCACCATTGCTGCTGACCAGGTCAAGGGCGACCTGCTGAATATTCTGCGCGAGGCATATGGCCCGGGCAGCAGCTTTAGCATAGAAATGCTGCTGAACCAAAAGGGCACACGGCTGGAATACAAGAGCCTGTATGCCTATCAGCACCGGAATGATCTTATCATCAGCAGGGAACAGGCGCAGGAAATCGGCCTGCAGGCTGTGGCGCAAACCCTGGGCATACAGGAGCCTGCGAGCAAAGTTGTCGATTATTATGCCGACCGTGCGGAATATCACATCTATTACAACCACGCCGGAAGCAGCCCCTGGGGTATCGCGCATGTGGATGCGCACACGGGTGAAACAAAGCTGATCATCAATTGGGCGGAAAAGGGGGAAGACAAATTTATCGTTTCAAAGATCCGGACATCGGCCACGCCTATCTTAGCGCCTGAACCCGCCGCCGGCTCCGGCGGCATCCATGATGATCCGGATGCGCTTCAAAGCGAAGCATCCGCTGTCTTGGAGCCCGAGGCGACAATCGTGCCCGAAACGCCAAGGGAAGGCGACCTTACGCAAGAGCAGGCCGTCGATATAGCCCGGAAAGCCATCATGAAACAATGCGGGCTTGATGAGCAAACGGTAAACGATCTTACAATGTTCAACGCCCGGTATTTGCTCAAGACTGCCGATAGCACCGAATGGGGCATAGACTTCAAACCGCCTTACTGGTCCATCAGCTTCAGCCTGAACGATCCCAGAACGATTTCCGACTACGCAGTGGTACTGGACGCCGTGACAGGTGAAATTCTGATGCTTCGCGATCCAAGCAATATCGGCGTCGGATGACAGATCATATATGTTACTTTTGAAGGAAGTACTCCATCAGGATACTTCCTTCATTTGATTTTCAGCCGCAGCGCGTTCTTCAAAATTGATGCGCTGCTCTTCCACTACCAGCGGCCGGCGGAGCATGCGCGCATTGATGTTGAGAATGTACTCCCCCACCAGGCCGATAAAGAAAAGCTGGATGGAACCCATTAAAAACACACCGATCAGTATGGGGGCCTGCCCCGCCACAAAGCGGTCCCAATAAACAAGCTTCAGTACAAGATAAACAAGCGCAACCAGGAATCCAATCGCTGAAAGCAGGATACCGCTCAGCGTTGCGATGCGCAGGCCAATTTTGGTATAGGATGTAAAACTCAGCATCGCCGCGTCATAGAGGCTGTACAAATTGTTATGCGTTTTGCCGGCGCGCCTCTTCTTCTGCTCATAAGGTATTTCTTTTCTTTTTCCGCCGAGCTCGGCCACAATTCCCCTGAGGAAAGGCATCCTGTCGTCCAGCCCGCGCAGCACCTCTATGAAGCTTTTATCATATAGTCCAAACCCGGTGAAGTGCTCAATCTGCTCCACGCTGGACAATTTCTTGATAAGCTTGTAGTAGCAGGAGCGCATAAAGTATACAAGCTTGTTTTCCTGACTTGTCTTCTTGATGCCGCAAACGATTTGATAGCCCTCTTCCCAGCCCGCCACAAACTTCGGTATCATGTCCAGCGGGTCCTGAAAATCCGCCGCCACCAGAATAACAGCGTCGCCGGTGGCTTGAAGCACGCCGTAAACAGGCGAATTAAACTGGCCAAAGTTCTTGGCGTTGAAAATGGCCTTTACTTTTGCATCCTCTTTGCAAAGCTTTTCCAGCTTGGGCCGCGTGCCGTCGGTAGAACAATTATCAATAAAAATGATCTCATAGTCATACTGGGCAAGGGAAACTACAAGCAAATCGGTGAGGGCCTTGCACATGGCTTCCACATTTTCAACCTCATTATAGGTTGGTACCACAATGCTGAGTTTCTTCATGGCTGACAATCTCCTTCTAATCTCAGGCAAAAACCCGTGAACGCTTTGCTATGAAGGCGTAAATATCCGGATTTATCCCGTCTCCCGCCGGCACCAAGCTATGGTTCTAAGTATACCTTCCTCAAAAGAGATGCGGGGCGCGAACCCCGTGTCCTTCTGCAATGAATCGATGTCGGCGCATAAATACATGACCTGATTTGGAGGGTATGGCAATCCGCCAAAATGCAGTCGGCATCCTGGGTCAACCATATGTCCAAGGCACTCCAGGGCTTCCCGAAGCATAAGAGTCTGCCCGCTGCCCAAACAGTACGTCGCTCCATCACGTCCTTTTTCCGCCATGAGGCGGAATGCGACCGCCGCATCCTCGCTGAACAGAAAATCCCATTGCTGTTCACCCTTGGTAAAACACACTTCTTTGCCAGACAGCAGCTTCCAGATGGTAGACATCACCAATGTATAGGGATTGTCCATGGGACCGTATACGCTAAGGATCCGCGCCCAGATGAAACGGATGCCCAATTGCCCGGCATACAGCTTCCCCAGCCTTCCCGCGTCCAGCTTGGCGATACCATAGCCCGTCACAGGCGACGCGGGCGTATCAGGGGCAAGCTTGACGCCCACCTTCGGTCCATACTCAGCCTGGGACCCTGCGCCGATAAAAGCCGTGCAGCCCAAATTTTTTGCCAGGGCGACTGCGTCCAGCGTATAGCGGATGTTGGCATGCTGCAGGTATACATCATCCCGCGCGGCGCCGTACGGCCCTGCCCAGGCAAAATGAAAGAAGGTATCGTAGCTCCCCTGCGCCTGATCAAGCGGGAAGTTTCCCAGATCCGCCGCGTCGCAAGCGACGCTTTTTACCAACTCAGTTTCAGGAAGATTTACTCTCTTTTCCGAATTCGGGCGGATAATGGCCAGCGTCTCAACCCCCAGCGATACCAATTGCCGAATCAGTGTCGCCCCAATCATACCGCTGGCACCTGTTACCACGACGCGTTTCATGAACGGTCCTCCAG
>JAEWWY010000140.1 GCA_023458835.1 Bacillota bacterium | reverse complement strand
GCCTGTCCCCCGAAAAGAAGCAGGCGCTGTACGCGGCCTTCACATATACCAATCATATGCCGCTGTTTGACCAATTGATGCTGCTGAACCTGGATACCCTTGAAAGCAGGGAATGGAAGGTGGCGGACCAGGCCTCCCATCAGGCGGCGGCCTTCCTGACCGAAGACAAGGTGGCCGTGGCCGCCGGCCGGTATCTGCGGTATGGCGTCAATGAAAACTCCGCCTATTTCACCCTGTCGCTCACGGACGGCGCGGTGCGCCTGCTGGATGACGGAGACAGGCTGAGCCTTGGCAACACCGTAAACGGCGACATGAAGATGGGCAACGACTCCTATGCGCTGTATCCTTGGCGGGACGGCTTCGCCTTTATCGCCACAAAGGGGCATGATGCCCAGGTGTTTTTCCTGAAGGAAGGGGAGCCTGTCCGTCAAATCACCCGGGAAGGCGGCTTGGCAGCGGAATGCGTTATAGGCGAAGGCAGGCTGTTCGCATTGTGCATGCGGGGTCTGCATGGCATGGAGGCCTATGAAATCACGGCGGACGGAATGGAAACGCAATTGACGCGCCTGAACGGGTCCCTGGCGGAATACCAATTGTCCGAGCCGCGGAAAATCACCTTCCCCAACGAAAATGGGGATATTATCACCGGCTGGGTCATGCCGCCCATGGATCTGAAACCGGGGCAAAAAGTGCCGGTCATTCTTAATATCCACGGCGGGCCCAAGTCGGCGTACGGCACGGTGCTGTTCCACGAAATGCAATATTGGGCGCAAAACGGCTACGCGGTGATCTATTGCAACCCCACCGGCTCCGACGGCGGCGGCAACGCCTTTGCCGATATCAGGGGCCGCTACGGCGAAACGGACTACCGGGACATTATGGCCTTTGTGGATGCGGCTTTGCGCGCCTTCGATTTTCTGGACGGGGAGCGCATGGGCGTCACCGGCGGCAGCTATGGCGGCTTCATGACCAATTGGATCATCGGCCACACCAATCGCTTCCGCTGTGCCGCCACCCAGCGCAGCATTGCCAACTGGACCTCCTTTTCCAACATGTCGGATATCGGCGATATCTTTGGCGAGGATCAAATGGCCTCCTCCTGCTGGAAGGATGTGGAGCAGATGTGGCGGCAATCGCCCTTGAAGTATGCCGACCGGGTCAAAACGCCCACCCTGGTCCTTCACAGCGATAACGACTACCGCTGCCCCGTGGCGGAAGGCATCCAAATGTTTTACGCGCTGCGCCGTCACGGCATACCTTCACGGCTGTGTGTGTTTCACGGGGAAAACCACGAATTATCCCGTTCAGGCAAGCCGAAAAACCGCATCCGCCGGCTAAAAGAGATCACTTCCTGGATGTATAAGTACCTGAAAGAGCCCGATCACACGTAAAAATGGGAAAAACTTTGCAAATATAGCCCGAAAGTTGCTCTGCTGCAAAATTATTCTTGTTTTTTCGAATGACACGCTATATAATAGGCATGGTTGTATTTCGGGTCTGTGGTTGAAAACCGAAGCCAGCCGCGGGCGAAGCGGTCCACGTAAACCGGTCAAAGCACCGGCGATCATGGCGCGGTCTAGTTGTAAGTCCGGCCGGCGGCAACGCCGAGAGGAGTGCGTGAGGGCGCATAGCCGCTAGTAGCAATACCTTCCAGCCGGCGGATGTGGGGTCAAAGACCAGGTCAGCCGAGCATACAGCCAAGAATCAGAAAGTTCAGGGGGTTACCAGATCATGTACGAAGACAAAACGCTGGTTTGCAAAGACTGTGGTGCTGAGTTCGTGTTTACCGCAGGCGAGCAGGAATTCTACGCCGAAAAAGGTTTCCAGAACGAGCCCACCCGTTGCAAGGCTTGCCGTTCGGCACGCAAGGCCAGCCGTCCCGCTGCCGGGGCCCCTCGTGAAATGCACGAGGCGGTTTGCGCCAACTGCGGCGCAGTCACCCAAGTTCCCTTTGTTCCCAAGAACGACCGTCCCGTTTATTGCAGCGAGTGCTTCGCGGCACGCCGGTAATTCCGTCTGGTAACTACCCCCGCCCACATTCGTATGCACAAAAGCCCCGCCCCTTATGGAGCGGGGTTTTCTTTGCGTCACTGCACCCACTTGTGATATACTGGAAAAAAACTGCAGATCAGGAGGAAAACATATGCTGGAGCTTCCGGAAAGCCAAACCCTGGCCCGCCAATTGCGGGAAAGCATCCTGGGAAAGCGCATCGAAAAGGTGCAGGCCAATGCCACGCCTCACGGATTTGCCTTCTACCACGGCGACCCCGCCGGATACGGCGGCCTTCTCCTGGGGAAAACGGTGGAGGATGTACAGGTATTCGGCGGCCAGGTGGAAATCATCGCCGGGGATGCGCGCCTTGTCATCAACGACGGGGTCAACATGCGGCTGTATCCGGCCGGATCAAAGCGCCCCGGCAAGCACCAGCTTTTTGTGGAATTGTCGGACGGGTCCGCCCTCATCTGCACCGTGCAGATGTACGGGGGCATGCAGGCATTCAAAACGGGAACGTATGACAACCCCTATTATCATGTCGCCAAAGTAAAGCCTTCCCCGCTGAGCGATGCTTTTGATGAGGCTTATTTTGGAAAGATGCTGGCGGCCGCCAAGGAAACCTTGAGCGTCAAAGCGTTTTTGGCCACGGAGCAGCGGATTCCCGGCCTTGGCAACGGCGTTCTGCAGGATATTTTGTTTCGGGCGCGCATCCACCCCAAAACAAAGCTGTCAGCCCTGACCGCGGACCAAAAAGCCCGGCTGTTTGCCTCTGTAAAGGATACCCTGCGGGAGATGACGGACAAAGGGGGCCGAAACACGGAAAAGGACCTGTACGGCCAGCCCGGGGGTTACCCCTGCCTTCTGTCAAAGAACACGCTGGACAAGCCCTGCCCCGTATGCTCAGGCGCGCTTATCCGCCAGGCCTACCTGGGCGGCAATATCTATTTTTGCCCCGCCTGCCAGCCTGAACAGTAGCTACAGCCCCTTCTCCAGCACTCCCTTGGGCAGATAGAACAGATAAGTGCCATCCACCCCCAGCGCATCGTGCAGCGCATCGAAGGGAACGCATTCCAACGTCCGGGTCCGGCCGTCCAAAAGGGTGAAAACCAGCCTGGCGGTAGGCTTCTCCATTGATATGAATCCCTCCGGCAGCCGTCCGGAGACGGTCACTGCCTGCAGCGCGGTGATGGCCGCCTCAAAGTCCGGAAGGCTTGCTTCCTTGCCGTCCAAATCCACAAACGTATCTACCAGCACATTGCCTTGTTCATCCGTGGCCAGCTCATTGTTGGGCAGCAGCCGCTCTATCCGCCGCAGCGTATAGGTGTGGCGCTCCCCGCTCTTTTCCACGGCAACGGATTGTATCCTGTCCAGGGAGATGGCGGCGGGCTGAAGCAGCAGCGTATTTGCCGGCACCAGGTTATTGAGCAGCGGCTGTGATATGGTGCTGACCAGGTAGATGGTGCCGCCCACCTCCACGTAATCCACATAGTCGCCCTCGGCAGTTCCTATCGTCAATCGAAGGGTGCTTTCCGGATAGGGCGTGATTTCGTACGCGCCGGATTCAGCGATCGTAGCCACCTGCCCCGCCGCCTGGTGCACCGTGATGACGCGCTTGGGCGGCGTAAAGCCGTACCGTTCCTTTGCTTCCTCCGTAGCCTTGGCTACGAATTGGCCCAGGTACAGCTTTTCCATGGCGGATGTGAGCGTTTCCATGGCCGACGCATCGCTGGGGTACCTGTAAGGCGCGGTCATCCGCCAGGCGGAAAGCGCATCCTGATCGGTGATATCCGTCTCCAGCTCCCAGGCAGCCTCTATGGTGCCGGAGCCGTTTTCCATGGTGATTTTATCAATGCGCCGGCGGTGGATCACCGGCTGGTCCACGTGGTGGAATGCCGCCAAGTCCTGGTCGAACATTTCGATCAGGTCCGCCGAAGCCAGATACAGCCCCGGATCGCCCTCCAGCGTGAAATAGTTCCAGTTGTTGTGCGGCGCCTTGGCCCCCAGGGAGAAGACGGCCGTTTTGCCATCGGTATAGGCGACCTCCACCGTTACGTCAGGAGGCTCCAGGCCGAAATCCGCCTTATGCTTTTCCCATTCCTCCCTGGATTCCGATACCGTATCCTCCACATCAATCGTGGTGCAGGCGCCAAACAGCCACTTTTCCTTCTCTTCATCCATCACAAAATCCGGCCAGCCCTGCACGGACAGGCGGCCGTTATCCCCAAGCAATACAAAGCCTTCCCCCTCCTGCCGGGATACGGTGATGCGGGCCACCTCCTCAGCCTTTCGGGCGGACAGTGTGCGCCTGGTAAAGGTGTATTGCACCTGGGGAATCTTCCCGGCACTTTGGGATGCCACATAAAAAAATACAGCGC
>JAEWWY010000139.1 GCA_023458835.1 Bacillota bacterium | reverse complement strand
GCGCAGGGCTTGCCGCCGCCCCAAAGGGAAGCGGTGACAAAAGCCATGGAACATACCAAGGGCAATACCGGCCTCCGGCTGAACATCGCCCTCAACTACGGCGGGCGGGCAGAGCTTTTGCACGCGGTAAAAACCATTGGCGAAAAGGTCAGGGCCGGCGCGCTCCTGCCGGAAGCCATCTCCCTTTCCGATCTGGAGGATGCGCTCTATACCAGCGGGCTTCCCGATGTGGACCTTATGATACGCACCAGCGGGGAGATGCGGCTGAGCAATTTCCTTTTGTACCAGTGCGCCTATGCGGAATTTATGTTTCCTCAGGTGCTCTGGCCTGATTTTACGGTGGATCACTATCATGAAGCCCTCCGGGCTTATGCGGGCCGGGAACGGCGGTTCGGCGGGCGCAAGTAAATTCCTGTCTCCGGGAAGAATAAGGAGAGGCGCATGCTGCAGCGAGTCATTACGGGATCACTCCTGATCATTGGGCTGGCATTGGTGCTGTATCTGGGGGGCTGGGTGTTTGCCGTGGTAGCCATGGCAGCCATTTTTGCTGCTATGCGCGAGGAGTTTCAGGCGCTGGCCGTGGCGGGCCACAGGCCCGTATGGTGGCCTACCTTCGTAGCCATGGTGGCCAGCATCCCCTTGATGCTGCTGTCCTCCGGCAACAGGCTCATGTCCCTTTTGCTGATTCTGATGCTGGCCAATTGCCTGATGGTGCTCATCTGGGTCATCTTCCGGGAGCAGCCGCGTCTGGAAGACGCGCTTGTATCGGTGATGCCCATGTTCACCATCCTTCTGCCGGGCATCTGCCTGATCAGCCTTGTGCGCATTGAGGCCAAGTCGCTGCAAGTGACGCTTTTGTGCATGGTATTTGCCATTTCCGTCATCGGGGATACCATGGCCTATTTTGTGGGCACGCGGGTGGGCGGGCGCAAGCTCTGCCCTGCCGTCAGCCCCAACAAAACCGTTTCCGGCGCCATGGGCGGCCTCATCGGCAGCATGCTGGGCGCGCTGGCGGTGGGCGGCATCGCCTCCCTCTGGCCGCCGCTGGACGGGACCATTCCCCCGACGCTCGTCCAATATATGCTGATCGGCCTTGTGGGCGGCATCGCCGGCCAGGTGGGGGATTTGTTCGCCTCCCTCATCAAGCGCCATTGCGGCATCAAGGATTTTGGCAGCCTCTTTCCCGGCCATGGCGGCATGCTGGACCGCATGGACAGCATTTTGTTTACGTCCGTCGTCGTGTATTGTTTCTGGATGATAACACGGGCGTAATCCGCCGCGTTTATGATATCTCTTTTTACTCTTTCAGTCGCTGCGGCGACATCTCTCTCAAGAGGGAGTCTTTGGGAAAGCCTTCCCCTTGAGGGGAAGGTGGCGCGAAGCGCCGGATGAGGTATAAAATCCGGAAGCGGTTTCGTGGCCGGGGGACGAGGGTATAGTCCCAATAGAAAACCTGAAAGGATATATCATGCGGGATATCGCGATCCTTGGGAGCACCGGCTCCATTGGCACCCAGGCGCTTATGGTGGCGGCGCTGCATAAAGACCGGTTCCGGATCACCGCCCTGACCGCCCATCACAACGCGGAGTTATTGTTTGAGCAGGTCCGTGCCTTCCGGCCCTTGGTGGCAGGGCTGACTTCTCCCATCCCTTGGGAGCAGGTCCCGGAGGATGTGCGCTTTTGCGACTGGCACTTTGGCCAGGATGCGCTTGAAACCGCCGCCGCGCAAGCCCCGGCGGACGCGGTGCTCGTATCCGTGGTGGGTATTGCGGGCCTTCAGGGCGTGATGGCCGCCATCCAAGCCGGGCGGCAGGTTTTATTGGCCAACAAGGAGGCGCTGGTAGCCGGCGGCGCGCTGGTGACCGCGGCGGCGAAAAGGGCCGGAAAAGCCCTTCTGCCGGTGGACAGCGAGCATAGCGCCATCTTTCAGTGCCTGCAGGGCGCAGGTGAAAACAGGCCGGAAAAGCTGCTTTTGACAGCTTCCGGCGGGCCCTTCCGCACCCTTCCAAAAGAAAAAATCGAAAATGCCACAAAAGAACAGGCCTTGAACCATCCCAACTGGCAGATGGGGAGAAAGATCACCATCGATTCCGCTACCATGTTCAACAAGGCGTTGGAGATCATGGAAGCCCGGTGGCTCTTTGACATGCCGGAAGACAGGATCGAGGTTGTTATCCATCCCCAAAGCGTGATCCATTCTGCCGTTGCCTTTCAAGACGGCGCCGTGATCGCCCAACTGGGCACGCCGGATATGCGCCTGCCGATCCTGTACGCCATGGCCTATCCCCAAAGGCTCCCTGCCGGCGGCGCAAAGCTTGATTTAACCCAATTATCCCAGCTTACCTTTGAAAAGCCCGATGAAGCGCGCTTCCCCTCGCTGCGCCTGGGCCGGGAATGCTTAAAGGCCGGCGGCGGCGCCTGCTGCGTGCTAAACGGCGCCAACGAGGTGGCGGTGGAAGCATTCCTGGGCGGGCAGATTACCTTTGGCGCCATCTTCAAGGTGGTGGAAGAGACGCTTGACAAAGTGGGCGCCATGCCCGCCGATTCCCTGGAGGCCGTCTATCGTGCCGATGAAGCGGCCCGGCGCACGGCCCGCAGCTTATTGTCTCACTGAAAGGAGAAACCTCATGACGTTTTTTCTGATACTGGCGGCGATCCTGCTGCTGGGAATCCTGATTGTGGTCCATGAGCTTGGTCACTTCTGGGCCGCCAGGTGGACGGGTATCTCGGTGCACCAGTTTTCTGTTGGCTTTGGCCCAAAGCTCATCAAATGGAAGAGCAAGAAGTATGACACGGAATTTATGGTACGGGCCATTCCCCTGGGCGGCTACTGCATGTTTGTAGGGGAGGATGACGCCCAGGGCAAGCATGAGGACGACCCGAGGGCTTATCACAGGCAAAAGGTATGGAAGCGGATGCTGTCCGTGGTGATGGGCCCCGGCATGAACTTTGTGCTGGCCTTTGTGGTGGCGGTGCTGCTGTTCTATATCGGCGGCGTGCAGGCCGCGGTTCCCTATGTATTCTCCCTGGAACCAGACAGCCCGGCGGCCCAGGCGGGGTTTGAGGCGGGGGATATCTTCTATTCCGTCAACGGGCAGAACGTGCAGGATGGAACCATCAATACGGTGGTCGATATCATCGGCGGCTACCGGGCGG
>JAEWWY010000138.1 GCA_023458835.1 Bacillota bacterium | reverse complement strand
CCATACCATGTACTCCTTGTGTCGTATTTACGGCGTGGCTCACGTTATATCTGCAAATTACCGTACGTCCTTATGAACAATCTGCGGTGCGAAGCGTGAGCCATCCCACATTCCTGCTCGAGCTCTTGGCCCAAATTTCATCGAACTCGTGCCGTATGTAGTAATTATATCCAGTTTTCGTCAATCATAGTGACCGCAGTCATATTCATTCCTGCGAAAATCTCCGCACATGTCGCTGATTTTCGATTTGTAATTGGAGGGCTTCGGCCCTCCAATACCTCCCGGGGTTTGTTGACAGTCTGAACCGGCCGGGCATAGCCCGGCCGGTGTGCGGGATCACGTATAAAAAGCGCAAGGCTGGTCAAATGCTTCGCATTTGGGGAAAGCGTCAGTAGGCTATATCCGCCATCTTGGCATAGGCAACGGCATCATGATAGCGGACCACATACCATTCCCCTTCCGTGCCCAATATCTCCACCGCCGCGCCCGTTGCCAGGGTATCCGCCGCGGTCCAGTTGGTGCCGGGGCCGGTGCGGGTGGTCGTCCTTGTTGTCACCGTTCCCATGATGGGCGCGACAGAGATCCAGTTCTGCAGTTCTTCATCCAGCCACACATGGGCGGATTTGGGGATGGCGGCCGCGGCCTCCCGCAGGCTTACCACCCAATACCTGTCCAATTGCGCGATCACTGTGAGCCGCGTATATTTGGCAAGGGAGCCTACACGTTTGCTGCCGGAAGCCGGATAGGCGTATGCCGCCGTGTTGCTGTTGCGCAGCGTGATATGCAGGGGATTTTCAGCCACGTAGTAATTGAGCAGCCAGCCGTTGACGGTCTGCGCTGTCTTCGCGTCGAAATACGCAATGTACAGCCACTCTTCCCACCGGTCCAGGATCTCGAAGGTTTCACCGTTGCGCAGGCTCCTGACCGTTTTGGAGCCGGAAGTATGGCCTTCACGCAGGGTAACATTCTGACTGATTACCTCGCCCGTTTCCACCGCCGGCTGCTCTGCCCACGCAGGCAGGGCAACCGACAGGATCACCGCGGCTAAAAGGGCCGCGGCCAGCCGCTTTTTCCCCCTCATGCGAATTCCTCCTTCTAATTATTAATCGGTTCGTTCATCCTCCGTTGTTTGCCCGGCCTTCATCCGGATACAACCAATTAACGGATTGCCCATGCAAAATCCTGCCTCTTTTGGAAAAACAGGATTCTTTGCAGGGCCTGAAAAACACAAAACTTTCCTGTCTTTCTTTTCATCTTTATGCAAACTGCCCTCACCCGGGCAATGGATTTTCCGCAATGGAACAATTTTTCTTGACAGATGAGGTGCTGGCCGTTACAATGATGATGATCGGCTGAAAGGATGTTTCCAGCTTAAGCATGGAAATATCCGCGCTGTTTTTCGTATAAAGCAACCATTCCTTTTCTTCTCCGTTGCGGGGCAATTTGGCTCCGGCGCGGTTTGTATGGAAGAGCAGGCGGATGGCGGAATCAGAGAGTGGGATGTATACATACTCCATGCCTGATCTTCCCAAAAGACGGGGGTAGCCCCGTTCTCCGCTTGATATCGGCATAGCAGCAAAATGGTGAATGCTTGCGCATTCCTGTTTATGTGGATATTGTACCGGGCGGGTATCCCCCGGCGCATGCAGGTGTACGAATCGACCAGCAAACAGATGGACCCGTGGTGCGCGAAAAAACAGCCGGCCGTGCAGGAATTTCCTGTACGGCTTTCGTCGTTCCCTGAAGGCCTTGGACTCACGTATAGAAGAAAATCGGAAAGAAGGAGGAGATCGCAATGGACTGGGTATGGATCGTTCTGGCCGCACTCATTTCCGCGGCCATCGGCTTGGGAGCCGGCTATGTCTACCGCAAGAACGCCGCCGAAAAGAAAATCGGGCGGGCTGAAGAATACGCCAAAAACTTGCTGGATGACGCCATGCGCAAGGCGGACGAAAAGAAAAAGGAAACTGTTCTTGAAGCCAAAGAAGAAGTGCTTAAACTGAAAACCGAACTGGACAAGGAGATCCGCGACCGGCGCACGGAGCTGCAGCGCTCCGAAAGGCGCGTGATCCAGCGGGAAGAGACACTGGACAAGAAACTGGATAACCTGGAGGCCCGGGAAGAGGGCTTGAACAAGAAGCAGACCCAAATTCAAAAGCTTCAGGAGGAAGCCGAGGAGTACCATGGCCGCCAGTTCACCGAGCTGGAACGGATCGCCGGCATGACCCAGGATGAAGCCAGGCAGGTGCTCACCGACCGCATTCAGAAGGAAGCTTTTCACGACGCCGCCGCCATGGTGCGGGATATTGAAAGCCGCGCCAAGGAAGAAGGCGAAAAAAAGGCCCGCAACATCATTGCGCTGGCCATTCAAAAGTGTGCCGCCGATCACGTGGCCGAAAGCACCGTATCGGTGATCACCCTGCCCAACGACGACATGAAGGGCCGCATCATCGGCCGCGAGGGCCGCAACATCCGCGCCCTGGAAACAGCCACAGGCGTTGACCTGATCATCGACGACACGCCGGAAGCGGTCATCGTGTCCGCGTTTGATCCCGTGCGCCGGGAGGTTGCCAGGATCGCCGTGGAAAAGCTGATCATGGACGGCCGCATCCACCCCGCCCGCATTGAGGAAATGGTGGATAAGGCCCGCAAGGAAGTAGACAACCAGATTCGGGAAGCCGGGGAGCAGGCCGTGTTTGAAACCAACCAGCACGGCATACACCATGAGCTGATCAAGCTGCTGGGCCGGTTAAAGTACCGCACCAGCTACGGCCAGAACGTTTTGAAGCACTCCATTGAAGTGTCCCACCTGGCAGGCCTCATGGCCGCGGAGCTGGGCGCGGATATAACGCTTGCCAAGCGCGCGGGACTTTTGCACGACATCGGCAAAGCCGTTGACCACGAGCAGGAGGGCACCCACGTATCCCTGGGCGGCGAGCTGGCCCGCAAGTACCGGGAAAGCGCCGATGTCATTCACGCCATCCTGGCCCATCATAACGATGTGGAACCTCAAACCATAGAAGCTGTGCTGGTGCAGGCCGCAGATGCCATTTCCGCCGCACGGCCCGGCGCCCGCCGCGAATCCCTGGAGAACTACATCAAGCGCCTGGAGAAGCTGGAGGAGATCGCCAATTCCTTCACCGGCGTGGAAAAGTGCTTTGCCATTCAGTCCGGCCGCGAGGTGCGCATCATGGTCAAGCCTGATGATGTTACCGACGAAGGCACCAAGGTGCTGGCCAAGGAAATTGCAAAGCGCATCGAGAAGGAACTGGAATACCCGGGCCAGATCCGGGTGAACGTGATCCGGGAGACCAGGAGCACGGAGTTTGCCAAGTAATACATAGGTTGAATCAACAAACGCCGGAGAGCCAAAGCTCTCCGGCGTTTGTTATCATGGATGGAAAGAGGTGCATCGGGCGGGTATGCCATCCTGCAGCCTGCCGGGATCCGGATCCTGGCGGGGCTGTCGCAATAAGCGCAAATTTTGCATATTGTTATTTGACAAGAAGGATTTCGCATCTGCGGATGCAACCAAAGGGCTTTCCGGTCGCCCTTTGGAAACCTTCGGATGCCGTCTCTATGAATGATTATATGATTATGCAACAAATGCGGCAGCCCTCTGCGGCGCAGTTTGTTTATTGACCGCATGCCAATTGCCTGCCTGTACCGGTCCATAAAGGCGCTGCAGGGCACAGCACAGATACAGATGCCGCCATACGCTTGAAGCGTGCACGCAGCCTAATCGCGCATCAAAAGGCACACGGCATGGGCGCTGATGCCCTTCTCCTCGCCCTCAAAGCCCAGATGCTCTGTGGTGGTGGCCTTGATGTTCACGCGGTCCTGGGGCGTTTGAAGCGCCTCTGCGGCGCTTTCCCGCATGGCCGCGATATAGGGGGCCAGCTTGGGCCGCTGGGCCACGATGGTCACATCCGCGTTGCCCACGGTGAAGCCATGCTTTTTTACAAGGCTGACCACATGCTTTAACAGCAGCAGAGAGGAAATGCCCTTGTAGGCAGGATCGCTGTCGGGAAAATGCTTTCCAATGTCGCCCAGGGCCAGCGCGCCCAGCAGCGCATCCGTCAGCGCGTGCAGCGCCACATCGGCGTCGCTATGGCCCAGCAGGCCTGTTTCATGGGGGATTTCCACACCGCACAGAATCAGCTTCCGGCCCCGGGTCAATTGATGCACATCATACCCCTGGCCGATGCGTATGGAAGGAGGATGCTGCCCCTCCCGTTTGTTAAGCGCCGCTTCCGCCATAAGCACATCCTCGGGGGTAGTGATTTTCATATTATCCAGGCTCCCCTCCGTAAGCTGTACGGGAATGCCCAGCGCTTCCACCAGGGCCGCGTCATCGGTGGCCAAAATCCCTTTTTCTTCCGCCTGATGGTGCGCCGCAAGCAATATGCTTTTCATAAACCCCTGGGGCGTCTGCACCGCCCGGAGCCGTGCCCGGTCAGGGGTGGATACGGCCTTGTTTTCCCCATCCACCTGCTTGATGGTATCCTTTACGGGAACGGAGGCCACGCCTGTGCCATGCTCCTTCACGGAGGCTATGGCCCGCTCGATGACCTCCTTGGCAATTAGGGGCCGGGCGCCGTCATGGATGAGCACGATGGATTCCTCCTTGGGCAATAGCGCCAGGCCGTTCCTTACGGAATCCTGCCTTTCCGGCCCGCCGTACGCAATGGCGGATACGGCTCCCATCAGCCCATGAGCATGAAGCAGTTCCCTTGCCTTTTGTTCCTCATCAGGCTTCACCACAAGCACCAGCGCGTCGCACAGGCCCTGAAATGCCCGCACGCTGCGGCACAATGCAGGCATGCCGCAAAGGGGCAGGAATACCTTGTTCTCCCCTGCCTGCATCCGTTTTCCTGAGCCTGCCGCCAGCAATATCACTTCGGTCCGCACATCATCCCTATTCATCAACTGCGCTCCCGGTTGACCGCTTCATCCTCGTGAAGCACCTTGTACATTTCCGCGGCACCTTCCTTGCGCACGTGCTCCAGCACGGACACGATCTCATACCTGCCATATCTGTCGCCAAAACGGATCTCCAGCAGATCCCCCGCCTTCACCTCGGCGCCGGGCTTGGCCGTTTTGCCGTTCAGGGACACGCGGCCCCCGGAGCAGGCATCATTGGCCACCGTCCGCCTTTTGATGATGCGGGATACCTTCAAATACTTATCCAGTCGCATGAAATACCTCTTTTCGACCAAAAACGCCCATGCGCGACCGCACGGGCGTTCCTGACTTGATCTTGATACCACCCAATTCGCCAGCGCTGGCGATGGCTGGCATTACTCGTTGACGATGTCCTTGAGCGCCTTGCCGGGCTTGAATACGGGAGCCTTGGAAGCGTCAATTTTGATCTCCTCGCCGGTGCGGGGATTGCGGGCGGT
Organism: Bacillota bacterium; assembly: GCA_023458835.1. GTDB lineage: Bacteria > Bacillota > Clostridia > Christensenellales > Aristaeellaceae > JAEWAH01. The sequence continues at coordinate 5,493 of JAEWWY010000138.1, read as the reverse complement.
GCGGGCGGGCCGTTCCTTCACTTCGAAAGAACCAAAGCCCACGATCTGAACCTTTTCACCGGCCTTGAGAGAGTCGCTGATGACTTCCACCACAGCATTGATGACCTTTTCCGCATCCTTTTTGGTCAGGCCGGTTTTGGCGACGATGGCGCTGGAGAGTTCTGCTTTGTTCATGAAAGTACCTCCTCGTTTTTACCAAAATGTATGACTGATTTCGTTTTCTGGGAAACACCTGAACTTATATTCGCCTCCGCGCGGCATTTTCCTGCCGGGAAGCGAATATCCATTGAAAAGCGTGGATTTACGGTTCTTTTTCCAACAGCTTTCCCTTTTTCCAGTATACATCCATTTCTGATAAAGTCAAGTGTTCCAACGCTTTTCCCTGCGCAACAATTGATTTTTCCATCCTTTCAAAGCGCCTGATAAACTTATCCACGGCGGCGGATAATAACAGCTCCGGCTGCTTTTTGCAAAGGCGCGCCACGTTGACCGCGGACAGGAGCAGGTCGCCCAATTCTTCGCCGGGATCGGCGCCCTTTTCCAGCTCTTCCCGCACCTCTCCGGCTTCCTCCAGCACCTTCTTCAGCGCCTCCAGAGGATCACCTCCATCAAAGCCCACCTGCTTGGCTTTCTGCAGGACCTTGTCGGCCCGCATAAGCGCGGGAAGGTGTCTGGGCACATCCGTCATGACGGCAGCCTGTGAGGTGAGCCCCCGCTCCTCACGCTTGCGCTTGTCCCAGCTTATGAGCACTTCTTCCGCCGTGTCGCATTTCACCTGGCCGAAGATGTGGGCATGGCGGGAAATCATCTTGCGGCAGATGGCGGTGGTCACGTCCGCAATATCGAACTCCCCGTACTCCTTGCCGATCTGCGCGTGGAAGACCACCTGCAGCATCACATCCCCCAATTCATCGGCCACATGGTCCATGTCGTCTTCATCGATGGCGGCAACGGCCTCGTAAGCCTCCTCCAACAGGTACGGGCGAAGCGTCTGATGGGTCTGCTCCTTATCCCAGGGGCAGCCATCCCGGCCGCGCAGCCTTTGCATCACCTGCAAAAGATCAAAGAAATCGTGGCGTTCCCTTGCAAGCATCGGCGCGGCCGGCACATACACGGCGGTGGTATGGTCGTAGCCCTTGCGGCGGTCCAGATCGGCAAGGGATATCTTTTCCATGGCCCGCGCCGCCTGCTCCCCCGGCGGGAAAAAGAACACCTCCAGTTCCGGCTCATGCAGCGTCATCAGCCAAACCTTGATCTCCCCGGCCAGAAGGCGGCTGTTCAGCTCGGTGACCAGCATTGGCTCGGATGGCACCAATACCGCCCCGGAGCAGCCGGAGGCCGGAAGGATGCGCAGCGGCTGCCCGGTAGGCGGTTCCTGCAAGGCGTTCAGGCAGGATGCCGCCAGGGAAACGCCTGCCAGGACTGTCACCTGCCTTTGGGGCCCGGCCGTTTTAAGAAGCTCCCGCACCGTTTCGTCCGAACCGGGATCGGCCCCGCCGTAAGCCACCGGGCCTTGAAGTGCGGTTTCCCATAATGTTTGCACCGCCCTTGCATTCAATGCGTCAAAATCATCGCATTCTTCATAAAACGCGTCCAGCGTGGCATATTGGATGTTCCGCCTTGCAAGCTCGCCGCAGGCCAAGTGGCGGCCCGTGCGCAGGATGACCGTACGGGCGGCTTCAAGCGCGTTCAGCGCGCCCAGCGTCAGATATTCGGGCGCGCCGGGGCCAAGCGGTACAACAGTGATCCGGCTCATAAAATTTCCTCCTCCCGGGCAGCCTTGCGTCCGCGCCGCCGCAGGCCTTTGATATCCTGCGGCGTGACCGCCCTGAACAAAAGTGCGGCGGCGCCAAAGACAGCTATGCCGGCAGCCACCAATAAAAGCGTTGTAAGCCTTCCCGCCGGAAGCAGCTCCCGGCCTGCCCAAATGACTAGGGACATGACGGCCGCAGCCAATGCGGGCCGCGCCACATAGTTCATCCAGTCAAAGCGCATGCGGCCATACTTGAGCACATAATACACGTTGGGCACCATGCTTACGGTATAACATACCAGCGAGGCAACAGGCGCGCCATGGATATTGATACCGGGGATGCCTACCAGGATATAGTTCAGCAGAATCTTGAAAGCCACGCCCGCCATGAGCGTATACATGGGGATGCGCTGCTTGCGAAGCCCCTGCAGGATGCTGCTGGTGGACTGCACCACTGTGAACACCACTACCGTAAGGCCGCTGATGGCCAGATATTCCGCTGCCAAGGCCAGCTTTTCGGGCGTATAAGCCGCGTTCGAGCTGTAGAAAAAATCCAGGATGGGCCGGGCCAGAATGCTCAGGCCCAAAGAACAGGGCAGCCCAATCAAAAAGGAAAACCGCATTCCCAGCGCGCTTTGCCGGTCTATGCCCTGGTAATCCCCCCGCGCGAAGTGGCCAGAGATGGCAGGCACCAGGCTCATGCCAAGCGCCGCGGAAAAAGCGGTGGGCACATTGATGAGCGTGATCACCAGACCGGAGTATAGCCCATACATGGACCTTGCCTGCTCCACGGTATAGCCGATCTCCTTGAGCCTGTTCACCAGCATGCCGGAGTCCACAAAGGCAGCCAGGGGTACGATGCATGCACCCAGCGTAATGGGGATGGCATTGGCGGCCAGCCGCCTCATCAGCGTCTTGATGGGTATAGGAGGCTGGGAATCATCCTGCGCCATGGCATCCAGCGATTTTCTCCTGCGGAAATACAGGGCCATCACATACAAAAGCGCCGCGCCCTCCACGATGGAGGTACCCAAAAGCGCCCCGGCCGCCGCCTGCGCAATCCCCGTCCTGGCCCCAAGGGCCGCCAGCGGCAAGGCCAGCGCCACCTTGCCCACCTGCTCGATGAGCTGGGAAACGGCAGTGGGCACCATATCCTGCTGGCCCTGCATGAAGCCGCGGAAAGCGGACATGACGCACACGATGAACAGCGATGGCGCAATGGCGATAAAGCCCAGCTTCGTTTGCGGGTCCCCCACCCTGCCCACCAGAAAATCGCTGCCGATGATCATCAGGATGGTGGTGACAAGCCCCAGCGCCATCAGCATGTACAGTGCCGCCCGGAACACCCGCCTGGCGTTTTGCGGGTCATCCTTGGCCAGGCAATGGGAAACCATACGGGAGATGGCCACCGGCAGCCCCGCGGAAGAAACGGTCAAAAGCAGCGAATAGGTAGGGAAAACCAATTGATACGTGCCCAGGCCGTCATCGCCGATCAGCCAGGCCAGGGGGATACGGAATAAGACGCCGACGATCTTGCACAGTATGCCGGTAATGCCCAGAATGGTCATGCCGCCCAATATGGACTTTTGCGCGCGGGTCATGGCTTGATTCCTTTCCAGTTTGCGGCAAAAAAATTCCGCAACATGCTCATTATAAGCAATCTGTTGCGGAAGTACAAGCAGCACTGTTCTCCCTTGCGATGGTTATTGCTCCATCTGGCGGCCCACGATGCCGGCAGCCGTCTCCGCCACCTTCAGCTCCGTATCCCCCATCTTGACGCCCTGCTCCTTGCTCATGAGCACCACGGCGCCAATGGCTTCCCCGTCGGCAATAATGGGTGAAACCACCTGGGCGGTGTAGCCGGACATGTCCTCCTCGTTGGTAACGGCCACGATCTTGCCGCCTACCGAGCGGTTGATGGCCACCGTCTGCCGGTTGGCAATGGCCGCCTCCAGATCATGGCTGATAGGCTTGTCGCACAGCTCCTTTTTCGATACGCCGCTGGCAGCCACCACCTGGTCCCTGTCCACAATGCAGGCGATATGCCCGAGGCTCCTGAAAAGGGATTCCGTATAATCTTTGGCAAAACCGGACATTTCTCCGATGGGCGAGTATTTTTTCAGGATGACCTCGCCATCCCGGTCCGTATAAATTTCCAACGGATCGCCTTCCCGGATCCTCAAAGTACGCCTGATTTCTTTTGGGATAACGACGCGCCCCAACTCGTCAATTCTACGAACGATTCCCGTTGCCCTCAAAGATAAGCCCTCCTTGTGTGAGCGGGGCTTCACCGCCTCGCCGTACTCCTATTGTTTCCCCGCTATGCCCTTTTATTCCGCAAGAAACCATGGAAAAAGAGGCGCCCTGCTGTCAAATGGTGGAGAACCCGCCAAGTGCATGGAAAGAAAACATGGCGTGCAATGCCCACAAAAAGAAGGAAAACCTCCTTTTGCAGCGAATTTTGGATATACGGTCAAACCAATGTCCATCTTACATGAAAGGGCGTGGTTCCATTGACCCATACGCACGAGGGAAGGCTGAAAGCCGCTTAACCCCTGCCGTGCTTTTTTCATCCCCCGGGGGATGAACCATCAACATAAAGGAGCAAATATTATGAAAACGACGATCACCGCAAAAAACATGGTGGTAACGCCGGGCATCACAGAGCGGATCATGAAAAAGACAAACCGCATGGAACGGTACTTGAAACAGGATACCGAAATGTTCGTGCGGCTTTCCAAGGAACGGTCAAACCGCCGCATCGCCGAAATCACCGTGCCCTTTGAAGGCGTTATCCTGCGGGCGGAAGCCTCGGCTGAGGATAACCTGTTCTTGGCCATCGATCAGGCGCTGGCTAAATTGGAAAAGCAGATCCACCGCCACCGCACCAAGCTGGAGAAGCGGCTGCGTGAGGATGCCTTCAAGAATACCGAAATGGAGTTCATCGAGGATGCCGCCGCCGGCACCCAGGAAGAGCGCAGGGTGGTGCGCACAAAGCAGTTCCCTGTCCGCCCCATGTCGGTGGAGGATGCCGCAATGCAGATGGAGCTTTTGGGGCACGCCTTCTTCGTATTCGTCAACAATGAAACCGAGCAGACCAACGTGCTGTATCTGCGCAAGGACGGCAACCTGGGCCTGCTGGAGCCGGAAAACTGATTCCAAGCCGGGTCAAATGAGGAAACAAACAGGGATATCCCTTTTATGGGCCGCCGGGCAACCGGCGGCCTTTCTGCCTTTCACTTGTGCCGGTACCGGCGCTATGGTACAATGAGGAAAAAGCGGGAGGGCAACGCGATGGACATCCGTGTTCTGGGCGGCAACGGCCCGTATCCTGCCGCAGGAGGCACCTGTTCCGGCTATCTGATATCCGAGGGAGACGACCGGGTTTTGATGGATTGCGGCCCCGGTGTGCTTTCCCGGCTGATGACAAGGCTCGATCCGGCCCGGCTCACGGCAGTGCTCCTTTCCCACAGCCATGGGGATCACTGCTCGGATATGATGGCGTTCCGGTACTATATGGACATCCGCCGCCAGCAGGATCAGGTGGAGCCTCTTCCAGTATACGCGCCGCGGGATGACAATTCCCCCGTGATCAGATTCCTGGCGGAATCGGAGTCTTTTCGCGTGCATTGGATCAAGGCCGGGGATACGCTTCAGGCCGGCAGCCTTGCCATTGCGTGCGGCCCGGCCCGCCATCCGGTCCCCGCGGTGGGCTTTCGCGCCGGCTCCTTCGGCTATAC
>JAEWWY010000137.1 GCA_023458835.1 Bacillota bacterium | reverse complement strand
TTCTATGCCTGGGTGGAACAGAACGATCCGGGCATGTTTGCGGAAATCAGGGCCCGGGTGCAGGAGGGCCGCTGGCAGATCATCGGCGGATGGTGGGTGGAGCCTGATGCCAACATTCCTTGCGGGGAAAGCTTTGCCCGCCACGCGCTGTACGGACAGCGGTACTTTCAGGAGAAGTTTGGCGTTCAATGCCGCACAGGGTATGCCATCGACAGCTTCGGCCATACCGGCGCCCTACCCCAGATATTGAAGCTTTCCGGCATGGACCGGTACGTGTTCATGCGGCCCGGCCGCCATGAAAAGGCGCTGCCCGGCTCCCTGTTTACGTGGCAGGGCAATGAAGGGAATCAGGAGGTGGCCTGCTTCCGGCTCCCTTACGAATACTGCACCTGGGGCAAGGAATTAAGCAGCCATGTGGAGCGCTGCGCCCAGGAAGCCGATGAAGAGCGCGGCATCATGTGCTTTTACGGGGTGGGCAATCACGGCGGCGGCCCGACCATAGAGAACCTGGAGTCCATCAAGGCGCTGGACGGGAAAAACGGGCTGCGTTTGCTGCTTTCCTCCCCTGACCGCTTTTTTGATGAGGCGTTAAAAGTGCAGAGTACGCTGCCCGTGGTGTCGGGAGAGCTTTTGCACCACGCCAGCGGCTGCTACTCAGCCCATTCCGGCATCAAGCAATGGAACCGCCGGGGGGAAAACCGGCTGCTCGCCTGTGAAAAGTGGTCCGCCATCGCCGCAGCGGCACTGGGCAGGCCCTATCCCTTAACGGATATTGCCCGGGCCTGGAAAAAGGTGCTCTTCAACCAGTTCCATGACATCCTGGCAGGTACCAGCCTTTGGGAGGCATATGAGGATGCCCGGGACGAGATGGGTCTGGCCATGAGCGTGGCGGCGGATTGCCAAAACGATGCGCTGCAGGCCTTGTCCTGGAAAATTGATATCCCCTTTGCCAGGGACCACCGGCCCATGGTGGCGTTTCATCCCCATGCCTTTGATGCCAAGTGGCCCGTGGAGCTGGAATGCTCCGCGGTTCCCTCCAACATGCGGCTGCTGGACGACCGGGACAACGTTATCCCCTGCCAGATCACGCCCTCCTCCGCCGCCAGCAACGGGCGCGTGAAGGTTTGCTTTGTGGCGGATCTGCCCGCGATGGGCTACCGCACCTACCGCCTGGCGCCCTGTGAGGGGTATGAGCGGGCTATGCCGGAAACACCTGCCGATCCATGGACGCTCTGCAATGATTTCCTTTGCGCCGTCTTTGATAGAAATACCGGCTGGATCAGCAGCCTGCGCCTTCACGGCGTGGACGCGGAGCTGATGCGGGGGCCGGGGGCGCAGGCGCTTTTGATGGATGATCCAAGCGATACCTGGTCCCACGATGTGTTCCGTTTTGACAAGATCAAGGGAATGATGCACCTGAAAAGCATCAGCCGCACGGAGTCCGGCCCGGTGCGCAGCGTTATCCGCGTGGTAAGCGCCTGGGAGCATTCCTCCCTGGTCCAGGAGTTCATCCTGTACAAGGAGCTGCCGGTATTGTTTGTGCGCACCACGGTGGATTTCCATCATACGCGGACCGCACTGAAGCTCCGCTTCCCGGTCAACTTCAATTATTGCCAGGTGACCGCCCAGGCCGCCTACGGCTATGCCGACCGGGCGCCCAATGGGGAAGAGTATCCTATGCACGGCTGGCTGGACGTGACCGGCGCAACGCCGGGCCGCGACGGCGCTTTGGCCGGGCTGGCGCTTTTGAACGACGGCAAGTACAGCTATGACGCCCATGACCGGGCATTGCACATGACCGTGCTTCGCAGCCCCTTTTATGCCAACCATACCCCCTTTGTGGTTGAGGACGGCATGACGTATCCCGCCACAGACCAGGGAATACAGCGGTTTACCTATGCCCTTGCCCCGCATATCGGGCCCTGGCAGCAAACGGATATGGCAAGAAACGCCCAGCTTTTCAACCAGCCGCCAGCCGTGCTGCCCGAAACATTCCATGAAGGAACGCTGCCCCAGTCCGCATCCTTTGCCAGGGTGGAGGGGACGGGTGTGCTGCTCACGGCCTTGAGGCTTGCCCAGGACGGAAGCGGGGATGTGATCGTGCATTTGGACCAGATCACCCGCAAAGCATGCCAAGGGATGCTGCACTTGCCCCTTCTTAAGCGTGAAATACCCCTGCAGTTGGCAGCCGGCCAGGTGCTGGCATTGCGCATTCCCAGGGATGATTTGAAGCCGGCCTATGCGGTGGATTTTATGGAAAATCCCATTGCCTGATGGGGCGGAAGTGGTGCAGGTATACCTGCGCCACCAAAACGCCGGCGTGCGCACGCCCTTTCACCAGTTGGCGCATTGAAACCGGGCGGCGTGAAATACCGGGATCCCGGGCAGGTTTTTGTCGCAACGGGGCGGGCGATTGATAATCGCCCCTACAGCGCAATCTGTTTATTGACTTCACTGCCGGAAAATACAAGAGCCGGAGGAAAAGCCTTCAGAATACCTGTTGAACATCCTGCTTTCCGGGCAGCTTTACCACTGGATGGTCACCATCTCCCCGGGGGCATCCACCGTCCAAAGCCCTCCGCCCAGGGCCGTGAGGGCAAGCTCCCCTTCCCCGGCCAGGGCGCGCCGCGGCGTTTCACGAAGAAAAAAGCCCAGGCGCCCGTTTTCTTTCAGCGCTATACGGCACTCCCTGCTTTCGTAAAACACCTGTTTTACCGCCGCGCAGCTTACGTATTTTTCCATCAGCCCGATCACCGTGCATTTTTCATGCATGGGGATCAGGAGGAATAGGGCGGACTGGCCGCCGGGCAATTGGAAGGGGATGCTCTCCCCCCCGCGCAGCACCCTGGCCCAGCCATCCCGGCAGGACACGCAGACATAGGTCTCCCCCGCAGCTTGCGGGATATCTGACAAGCGGATTTCCCCGTGGGCCGCGGGCCCCTCCTCCGTAACGGCGAAGGCCGCCACCAGGAAGGATTCCCCGTACGTGTTCCATATTTTCAAGGGCTTTGCGTCCTGGCCGGGGTCCATAAAAAGGCAGTCCGTGGTAGGAAGCCCCACCCCGTCGCAGCGGTAGAGGGTGCCGTCCCGGCTGATCAGCGGCCACAATACGCCGGCGTCAGTTTGGCCGAGCTTGTCGCTTACGTATACCGGGCCGCCGCTGACGGCGCGCAGCATGGCGTGCTGCACGCCCTTTTCATGGGCGCTCCAGAACATGTCGAAGTCGCCCCAGTACAGGGGCCCGTACAGCAGCGCGCCATATACATTTTGCCGGCAATGCTCCAAAAAGCCGCCGGGCGCGCCGGGCACGAAGTCATCGCTGGAGCGTATCACCGCGGCGGAAGGACGCGCCCACAATTCTTCCGGAGCCATGCCCATGCAATGGATCGCGCTGCCGTCAAAATGCAGCGCGGCCGACGCGCCAACGCCTGCGTGCATCTCCCTGGAGGCCTCGCCATACGTGTGAAGGCCGCCGAAAAACAGCGCGGGCGCGCTTTGCTGGTCGATCTTTACAAAATCTATCCCCTGGCGGGCAAGATAGCCGTGCCACGTATGCCAGAAGGCAAAGCTGCGCTTGGGGTCGGGCACGGCCCGGCCGTCGGGGAGCACCGCCAGGCTGTCCCTGAACGCTTCATACGCCGGGCTCGATTGTCCCACGCCGTTCCAATAACCCATCAGCGCCTGCCAGACGCCTACCCAGCGCACGCCATAGATTTCTTTGATGCGGGCAATGGTCCCCGAAAGGCCTGCCGGAAACTTTTCCGGCACGGCGTCAAGCCCCAGCAATTCCTGCTGCTCATAATCGGCAACAGACCAGCCGTCATCGATCAGCACCCAGCTTACCGGCAACTGCTTTTCACGGAATTCCTCTAGCTTTTTGTATATACCCTGGGCATCCACCTGGTGGTAAAAGGCATCCCAGGTGCACCAGCCCAGCTTTTCAAACTCGGGAGGATAGCGCTTGCGGCTGCGGGGCATGCCGGCGCCCGCCATTTCCAGGGAAAGGAGCACCGCCGCCTCGCAGGCCGCAAAGGGGTCCGCATGATGGGCGTAGGCCAACGCCGGCGTATCACAGGCCATCATGCCGTCCTGGTTGGAGCTGAGGGTCAGAAGCAGCTCCTCGCCTTCGCCCCTTAAATCGGCGCGGTAATCCGCCCCGCACACCGCCGTCAGCACATGGTACTCCCCTCCGTCCAGCCACAGAAGAAGCTGTGTGCGGGACGGGATTTGCGCGGCCCCGCCGGCAAACGCCGGGCGGATCCACCAGTCCTTGTGCTGGTAGACAGCCAGATAGCGCGTTTGGGCGGCAGGCAGATGCACCTTCACGGCCTCCTGGCGGGAAAAGCCGTGCTGTGTTTTGAACAGCGGCTTTTCGGGCGCCAGCCGCGCCAGAAGGCGCAGACCCAAAGCGCCTGAATCCGCCCGGGATATGGTGAGGGCCTCGGCCCGGCACCCGGATTCGCCCGGCTTCAGGGCGTGCCCGTCGTCCCGACACAGGGTGATGCGCAGCTTCTGAAACATTCAAACATCCTCCCGGGTTCCGAAAAAATGCTCCTCCAGCATGGCGCACAAGGCGTGGTAGGCCGGCAGGTGAAGCTCCTGCACATCCGCGGGGGAATCGCCCTTCACAACCACCGCTTCATCGGCGGCTTTTGCAAGCTTGCCGCCTGTCCCGCCGGTCAGCCCCAGCACCGCGAGCCCCCTGGCCTTTGCCACCTGCGCCGCCAGCAGCACGTTGCGGGCGTTGCCGCTGGTGCTTATCCCCAGGAACACATCCCCCGGGCGGCCATACCCCACCACCTGCTGGGCAAACATCAAATCCGGGCTGACATCGTTGGCAAAAGCGGTGGATAAGGCGCTGTGGTCGCTGAGCACGATCACCGGCAGCGCGCCCTGCAGCTTAAGCTGCGCACCGGGCATGCTATCCCGGGTGGCCTGGGCAATAGCCTCCCGCTGGTCTTCAGGCAGCGGGCGGCTCAGGTAAAAGCCCTTCATCAGCTCTCCGGCAATATGCTGCGCGTCGGCGCAGCTTCCGCCGTTGCCGGCGATCAGCAGCTTTCCGCCCTTGTGGAAGCAGCTTTTCAGCGCTTGATACACCGCCAGCAGCGGGCCGCGCTGGTCCTTGAGGTCCGGATGGCGCTCAATGGCCTGTTCCAGGTGCCCAAGCACCTTGGGATCGCGCTCGCAGGCCTCCTCCATGGGGTCTATGTCAAGGGCGTACAGCGCCGCCATGATGCTGGCCAGGTCCCCAAGCGCTTCCCCGGTGGCGGCAGGCGCCACCTTCAGGCCCCGCAGCGAGAAGGGGATCGCCTCCCGGCGGAGCGCCTCCTCCATGGCGGGGCGCAGCAGTTCCTCGCAGCGGACGAACACGCTGCCGATCACGATGCGCTCCGGATTCAGGGTATCCACCAAAAGGCTCAGGCCGCGCCCGAGCATCTCCCCCACATGGGTGAAGATGGCAAGGGCATCCGCGTCCCCGGCCTTGGCATAATCGGCGATCAGCCGGGTGGTGATATCCTGTTCCGGCACGCCGTCCCGCGTCCATTTGGGGGGCGTTCCCTTAAGGCACAGCCGCTGCGTCCATGCTTGCGCCTGGCGGCCGATGCCGCCGCCGCTGGTGAAGCCCTCGAAGGACCCGGCCTTTCCAAAGCCCACCGGGCCATCCTCCTTAAGCCGCAGGTGCCCTACCTCGCCCCCCATGCCGTTCATGCCGCAAAGCAGATTCCCTTCGGCGATGATCCCGGCGCCCATGCCGGTGCCCATGGTCAAAAACACCATGTTCCGCGTGCCGCGGCCGGCGCCCAGCTTCCACTCTACCAGAGCGCAGGCGTTGGCGTCGTTTTGAAGAAAGGCCGGCACGCCGTAGCGGTCGGTAAGCATCTGGGCCAGGGGCACATTCACCCAGCCGGGCAGGTTGGGCGGGCACAGCACCACCCCGCTTCTGCTGTCCAGCGGCCCGCCGCAGCTTACGCCGATGGCTTTGATATCCCCGGCCTCAAGGCCGTGCTTTGCGAGCATCGCCCCGATGGTTTCATAAAGCCTGTTCAGGGTATGGTCCCGGCCCAGTTCCGCCTGGGTGTCAAAGCACATTTTATCGTCTATATGTATGCCGCCATCCACATGGGCAAGCAGGATGGCGCATTTTGTACCACCGATATCCAGGCCCAGAAAGGGCGCTTGTGCGGAAGCGCTTTTTATCATGGTCAAACCCCTCTCTTTTGCTACGCAAGCATGTTATCATGAATCGAAGGCGGGAGGCAGCCCAAATGAAGCAGATAAGTGTACCCATCCTCACATCGTCCAAAACCGTGGTTCTGGGCGGAAACGCCGCGGGCCTTGCATGCGCGCTGATCCACGCGGAAGCGGGGGAGGAAGTGCTGCTCATAGAGCAGGGAACCTGCCTGTACCGCGAAATGGACCGTTCCGCCTGCTATGAGACAGCCGACGGGGAAGACAGCGCGTATTTCCGGCGGCTGTTCCCCGGTGAATGCCAGGCCCGGGAGGGGCTCATGCATCCCGACAGGCTGAAGCGCCACGGGGAAGCGCTGTGCGCCCAAGCCGGCATCCGCCTGCTGTACGCCGCTCAGGTGCTGGCATTTGAAAACGGCCGCCTGCTGGCGGCGCACAAGTCCGGCCTGTACGCGATCCCCTGCCGTGACGTGTATGACTGCCGCGGCATGGATGCGCCCGGGGAGGAGGATTCCCGGATATACTGCCTGCATGTGATGGCGCTGCCGCCTTCGCTGCCGGGGCCCTTTTCCCTGGGCCGGACCATCCGGGAAGGCGCGCTTTTCATTCCGGGGGATGCGCAGGTCTGCTTTGCATCAGGCGCCGCGGGCGCCGGGCATGGGGTGATGCATATTCCCATCCGGGGAAAAGCGCTGCCGGAAGCGGCCTGTGACCGCCATTCGGTATACGCCCTTGCCCTGGCTGCCTTTGCCGCCGCCAAACGGCTCCCGGGCCTTGAGGGTTTGACCCTCGCCCGCAGCGGCGCAGCCTGCCTTGTTCGCCGGGATCTTTTGGCTTGCATCCGGTGGGGCCTTGACTGCCCCCGAGGATTAAGCGGTCTCGCGCCCGGGGGCGAAGCGACGGCGGAACTTTCCCACATCAATCCCCTGTATCCTGACCGGAGCGAAGCGTTTATACCCCCCTTGCGTCCAAACCCAATGGCAGGGGGATGTGGTGGTGGCGGGCGGGGGCACCAGCGGCGCGGTGGCCGCCTTGAGCGCAGCGCGGCAGGGAACGCGCGTGCTGCTGCTGGAGATGAACGGCATGCTGGGAGGAACGGCCACCTGCGGTGGCGTGAGCACCTACTGGTTCGGCACCCGGGACGGGGCCACCGCCATGATCGACGGGCGGGTGGGCGCGCTGTACCGGGATTTGAGCCTTGACCGGGGCCGCTGCCTGTGGAATGAGCACGATGTATTCCTGCCTGATTTGAAGGCCCATGCGCTGCTTTCCCTCTGCCTTGAGGCGGGGGTGCAGGTCGTATTGGAAGCAACCGTATGCGCCGCCCTTTTGGAGCAAGGCGCCGTAAGGGGCGTGGCGTACGCCTGCGGGGGCCGGCTGCACCTGGCAAAAGCCGCCATGGTGATCGATGCCACGGGGGACGCGGACGTGGCCATGCTGGCCGGCGCGGGGCATAGCTATGGCACAGCCTCCGGCGCGCTCACGTATTGGGCATCCCTTGCACAGTATACCACACCTTCCGCCTACCGCAACAACTTTTCCACCATGGTGCATGTGGGCTGCCCCATGGATTATACGCGCTTTATCATGGCCGGGCGCACCCTGGGCGAAAACATGTATGACCATGGCGGCTATGTGGCGCTGCGGGAAAGCCGCCATATCAAAAGCCTGTGCGACGTTACTCTGGATGGTCTTCTGGCCATGGGCGAGCCGCAGGGCACGCTGTACCAGTGCTTCAGCAATTACGATCCCAAGGGCCGCGTGACCTGCGACCTTGTGTACGCGGGCCTGCTGCCGCCCAACCTTATGATGAATGTGCCCCTGGGCGCCGTGATCCCCCTGGGGGAGGGCGGCGCTCCCATCCATGGCCTGCTGGTAGGGGGAAAGGCCATCGGCTGCAGCCATGACGCGCTGCCTGGCCTGCGCATGCAGCCGGACCTGCAGCAGCAGGGGTTTGCCTTGGGCGTGCTGGCTGCGGAGGCTGTCAGGCAGCGGGCGCCCGCCTGGGAGGCCAAGGGGGTGCGCGGGGCCATTGAGGCGGCGGGCGGGCAAAGGATCATGGAGAAGAACGCGCAGGCGCTTGGTCCTGAGGAGATGGTGGCCGCCCTTACCGGACAGGAAACCCTGGAATGGCTGGACATGGATCCGGGGCAGTTCATGCCGTGCCAGCAGCCGGTAATCGCCTGCTTTCTGGCGCCTTCCCAAACCATGCTTCCCGCGCTCCGGCACGCCTTTTCGGCGGAAGCGGAGGGTACGGACAGGAAGCTGCTGCTTTCCCGCCTGCTGCTCTGGCATGGCGGGCAGGCCGGGGGCCCTTCGGTAATGGCAAGGATACGGGACAGCCTGAAGGGGACCCGGGGCCTTCCCAGGCGGGAGGGGCCCGTCACCTTCGGCCAGCTTTTGCCGGACCATGGCCTGATGCCGGAAACGGTGTACCTGCTCAATACCCTGGCCTGGTGCAGCCACCCCGATGTTCCCCGTTTGTTTGAGCAGGTGCTGGACAGGCTGATCCGCGGCCCGCGGGACTGGCGCGATCTGCGCTCGGGCGTGTACTGCTACGTGGAAAGCTTCGCCTATGTGGCCGCGCGCCGGAGCGGGGACGCGTTCGCGCCCATGCTCCGCGCGCTTTTGGACTTGCCGGAGCTGCGGGAAAGCCGGGAAGGGGATCTGCTGCTGGCCGAAAGGTACCTCATGCTCAGGCTGGCCCTTGGGGAGGCGCTGGCGCGCCTTGGTGACCCGGCCGGCCTTCAGGTGCTGAATAGCTTGGCAGGCTGCTCCGCCCGGGCCATCGCCTTAAGCGCCCGGGCGCTGACATCGGAATTGTCCCATGCGCCGGGCGGCTGCCGGGTTGCACGCCGCGTATTCTGACAATGGTGCACACCCCTCAGAAATGCACAAAATTGAGAAATGGGTTTTTTGACAGGCTAAAATGGCTGAGACACCAAAAGGATCCAGCCGTTTTTGATATGTGGAGGAATGGTTTTAAGATGCTAGCAGAATCGCCATATACTCCTCCAGGCAGAGCCCCTTTTCTTTCATGAGAAGAGAATAGGGAAGGCCCACATACCGGATACGCCAAGGCTTGGCGGAAGTACCCGTCAGCCGCTCCTTCTCCTCCGTGTACCGGATAATAAAGCCGTAGTCCCAGCAGTTTTCCCGAAACCATGCGGATTGCGGCGTTTTGAGGAAGGATTCCCCCGGCACGGTGAGGTCAACAGCCAGCCCGGTATGGTGCTCGCTGGCGCCTGGTGTGGCCACCCGGCGCCTGGTCGCCTCCTCGGCCGTTTCTTTGGACAGGCCGTTGACGGTGCGGTATTTTTGATATGTATCCTCCCAAACCCTTTGTTGCGTTTGGATGGAGCGGTAGCCATCGCCGACCTGCCAAAGGAACTGCCCTTCCGTCAAGCGTTGATTCGCAAACTCGTTCACTTCGCACTGCTGGAAACGATGCTGGTCGTGCTCGGACATTGGGTGGGGATTCTCCGTGGCGTTAACGATACTGCCAACTTTACCCTTGCGGTTTTTGTTGTTTATCTTGCGGTCAATTTGGTGATTCGGCAACTGGACTACAAGGAGGCCACCGAGATCAATAAAGCATTGAAAGCGCTGCAAGGGAGGAAATAATCTGAAAAGATTATAAGTGGATCACCATAAAGTGACCCTCCTTTCGGGCGGCAGGTACATACCATCGCCGGGTTGTACATCGTAGGCGGTATAAAAGTCATCAAGATTTTGCAGTTGTACGTTGATGCGTAACTTCGCAGGTGCGTGTGGATCGACGGCAAGCAATATCTTTTCCGCATCCGGCGTGGCTTTCATACGGAAGATAACTGCGTAGTTCTCGAAAAACTCCTGAAGATCATGGCCCGGAAACAAACGGACCGCCTCCAGCGAACTGGACAGGCCACCCGCATCGGCGATATTTTCTGCGACGGTCAGTGTACCATTGACCACTCCATCAGCATACGCTATACCGTCAAATAGGTCGATCATAGCGGAAGAACGCGATTCAAAAGCATTGTAGTCCGCATCGGTCCACCAGTTTTTCAGACTTCCGTTCTCATCATATTTTGCTCCGTTTGAATCAAAGGCATGGGTGATTTCATGAGCAATGACCGTGCCGATGCCGCCGTAATTGGCGCTTATGGACTGTTTCAGACTGAAAAACGGTGCTTGAAGGATTGCGGCCGGGAAAATGATAGCATTCCTGTTGTCGTCATACATTGCGTTGACGGTACAAGCGCTGAAAGGCCAGAGCAGTGGGTCAACCGGTCCTCCGCAACTGTCAAAATCCGACCGCATTTTGATACGGCTCAACACAGACATGTTCTTAAGAAGGTTCCCCTCTTTATTTGCCGGGATTACCCGGAGAAGTGAATATGTGTTGGAGATTATGTCCGGATACCCGACAAAGATCGACATGTTGTCCAGCTTTCGGATGGCACCCTCGATTGTTTCCGGGCTTAGCCAGTCGATTTTCTGAAGGCGCCCGCGGTACACCTCCAGCAGCCTATCGGCCATGCCGCTCACTTCATTCATTGCTT
>JAEWWY010000136.1 GCA_023458835.1 Bacillota bacterium | reverse complement strand
TTTTCCGGGAAGCGTCTCTCCACAGTAACGCCCCGGGTGAATTCTCCCCTTGTCTCAATTACAATGTCTTTCATTTCGCAGGTCAGCATATCATCCCATAAAAGTGCGGCAATGGTCAGCGGGTCGTGCAGAACCGGCAGGAAAGTAAAGTTGGCAAAGAAGCGCTCCATCTCGCCTTGCAAAAAGCGCATCTCCCTGCTCTCCCCCGCTACCAGCGACCATGCTTCCTCCTTGCTTAAACGGCACTTCTCCGTCACATCCAGGCCTACCAAAGTAATGTCCGCACCGCTTTCCAGCACGATGCGGGCCGCCTCCGGGTCGCAGGCGATGTTCCATTCGGGATAGGCCATGGAAATCATGCCGCCCATGATAAACAGGCGGAGATTGGCCGCAATCTCCGGCGCCTGGGCAAGAGCCAAGGCAATGTTGGTAAGCGGCCCGATGGCTGCCACGCAGAGGCCCGGATTCTCCCGCGCCGCCCTGATCAGCGCCGGCACCGCGTCATTTGAAAGGGGTGGTGCGGGCACATAGTTATTCCACAGGCCGATCAGCGGTTTTTCCGCTCCCAGATATACCGGAACCTCAGCATGATCATAGGCCTCCATCATGGACCGCACCAGATCCGTACGCCAGGCATTGCCGATATATACCGTGGAGATTCCGATCACCTGTAATTCCTTGGAATGCAGCGCCATGCTGATGGAAAGCGCATCGTCAATGTCTCCGCCCATGTCCGTATCGATCCATAGCTTTTGAGGCATATCCTTCTCCCCCGGGCCGGAAGGGTGAGGAAGTTTCACCAATACCGGCATTTTTTCGAACAGCACCTATTGTATGGTTTTCCAGCGGACTGTCAAGAGGATGCGCAAAGTGATATAGGCTATAAAAGCAGAAGAGCGGACTTATGCCCGCTCTTCTGCTTTAATCCCCTGGACTGAATACACCTGGATTGAACTCCAGGAGACTGACAAGGTGTCGCAAATCAGATTCGGGTCTCATTGCTTTCACCTCGAAGCTATTTTGCGCCAGACAGGCGCTTTTACGCATGGAAACTGATTCCAGCTTTTGCATGAAACAGTGTCCTTGTCCGCTTTTGTCCGGATGCGCATTAAATGCTCTCCACTTCCACCGGCATGCGCGCTTTGGCGGATTCCATAATGGACAGGATAGCCAGGGAGGTATTGGCGGCATCCCGAAGCGTCAGGCCAAACTCCTTGCCGTCATAGAGCCTGTCCACAAAAGCGCGAATGCTTTCAAAGGCAAAACCCTTGGGCTGGCCGAAGATATGGTGCTGTACCAGCACATCCGGCACCTGCACCTTTTCATCGGTGTATTTTTGGATCAGGTTGTGGTTGGATGCGTCGATGGCGATCATGCCCTTGGTGCCCAGGATATTGCACTTGATATCATTGACGCACGGATTGGCGTTGGGGGTGATCCATCCGTTTTCCATCTGTGCGATGCCTCCCCGGCGAAATTCCACCGTGGTAAGGTAAGTATCCACCGTATCCACGCCCATGCCGGCCAAAACGCCGCTGCGGCTTACGCTGTAGACACGCTTGACTTCGTCCTGAAAGAACCAGCGCAGCGTATCCAGGCTATGGCTGCCCAGGAACCATAGAATGGAGGAACTGGCCGCCCAGGGAAGCAGGTCCGTTGCTACCCATTTGATATCATTCAGGCGGAAGTAGCCGCTGTAGACTTCTCCCAGCTCCCCGGCCTCCACCGCCTGATGGGCTGCGTTGAAGGGCGGACTCCAACGATTGTGAAAGTCCACCATGGCCCGTACGTCATTTTCTTCAATGGCCTCCACCATACGGAACACATCCTCCCTGGTGGTGGCCAGTGGCTTTTCAATCAGCACATGCTTCTTCGCCTTGGCGCAGGCGATGGCAATGTCCGCGTGCAGATGGTCGGGTGTAACGATGGCCACCGCATCGCAGGCGCACTTTTTCAGCATCTCATGATAATCCTGATAGACCTCCGGAATGCCGATTTCGGCGGCGACCTTTTGTGCCTTTGCAAGATTCATGTCGCAGATGGCAATCACTTGCGCAAATGGGTGAGCGCGGTAGATTCGGGCATGGTTGACGCCCCAGGTACCCGCGCCGATAATGGCCATTTTCACTGTGGATTTCATACTCTCGCCTTCCTATTATCGAAATGTAATCTCCGCCAGGGCCGCTGCCCCCAGATATCCTGCGCCGTTGAGAAATTTCGATAAGCATAGCCTGCTTGATACGCGGATGCCGGTGCTGCCGAACCCATCAACCAAACATTCCTTCAAGCCGCTTACCAGAAAATCCCCCGCCTGGCTTAAGCCTCCGCCCAACAGGATACGCTGCGGGGAAAAAAGCCAGACAAGGCTTGCAAGCCCGGCACATACCTGCACAAGGTACTCCTGCCATATGCTTTCCATCTGGGTGTCGCCCGCTTTGACAAGGGTGATCACTTCCTCCGGCGTACGGCCTCCCGCCATGCGGGAGAGCGCCTTTGCGGAGGCATACTGCTCATAGCAGCCCTGCTGCCCGCAAACGCACGGCCGTCCGTTCACATGGGTGATCATATGGCCCGCCTCGCCCCCCACGTGGCTGCCCCCCCGATAGAGGCGTCCGCCCAGAAGCAGCCCGCAGCCAATGCCTGTACCCAGCGTAATATACAATGCATCCGAAAGCCCTTTGCATGCGCCATAAAGCCATTCCGCCGCCAGCGCCGCCTGCGCGTCATTTTCGATTGCCACGGGCAGGGAGAAGCGCTTTTCCAGCATGGCCTGAAAGGGCGCGTCTTTCCAGTGAAGGTTGCTGGCGGTAACGGTCCCGGTATCGCTGTTGACCCTTCCGGCACAGCCAATGCCCACCGTAGATATGGGGTATGCTGTTTTCAGTTCGTTCACAAGGGAAGCAATCTGATCCGCCACGTTTTCCGGGCCGCCCAAATCTGTAGG
Organism: Bacillota bacterium; assembly: GCA_023458835.1. Taxonomy (GTDB): domain Bacteria; phylum Bacillota; class Clostridia; order Christensenellales; family Aristaeellaceae; genus JAEWAH01. The sequence goes on along the minus strand of JAEWWY010000136.1, from coordinate 1,547 downwards.
CAATTGGCCGTTATACAGCGTCTCTCCTTCCCGCACCACACCATATTTGATGGAGGTGCCGCCGATGTCGATCCCCAGTATGGTCATCCTGTCATCCTCTCCTTTCCTGCAACAGGGGGAGGCAGCTTCCATCAGGCATTTTTCCCCCGGGCCTCGATGGGGATCATCCGCTCGAATACATCTCCCCGCATGCCATAAATCTCATCGCACAGGTTGGTCACCACGCAGCAGTGATTGGGAATGATGCGGATCACATCCCCAATGTGAAAGGGCAAGGGAGTATCGCTTTCCAAATACCCATGCTCCTCATTGAGATGATCAATGCGAAGCTCCGGATGGCCGCACACATGGCCATATCCCGGCCGGTGCTTGCACAGGTCGGAAGTCAGTGCCTTGCTTCCCGCATCAATGATGGCATGGCATTCATCCGTAAGCGTCAGCACCGTGGAAAGCACCGTCAGCGCACATTCCTTTTCCGTTGCCATATTGGTGGCCAACTGGGCGCAGTCGTTGAACAGGTAATGCCCCGCACGGGATTCGGTGATTCCCTGAAGCGCCTCGGGCATCTTGGATGAATAGGAGCTTCCGGCGCTTAAAATGCGCATGTCAAAACCGTTTTTCCGCAACAGCTCCGCCGTGCCCGTCAACTCGTCGCGCTCCGTCCGCGCCTTTTGTAAAATACCCTCCCGGGTATTTTCGCCATAAATGGCGCCGCCATAGTACATAAGCCCCACGATGCGGATGCCTTTCAAGTGCCCGATGGACTTTGCAAAGGCCAGCGTGGGCTCATAAGGCGCCATGCCGCCCCGGCGCACGCCGCCATCCACGTCGATGAGCACTTCCACAGGCACTCCCCGGCTTTCACCCAGGGCGGAAAGGCCTTCCGCCCCCGGCAAACTATTGACGATGGTGGTCACATGCGCCATATCCATTAAGGCGGAAAGGCGCTTAAGCTTTGCTTCACCGATGATGGGATAAGCGATGAGGATCTCCCGGATGCCGCCCCTGGCCATCACCTCAGCCTCCCCCAGCTTGGCACAGGTGACACCCATGGCGCCCAGTGCCAACTGGCGGTACGCAAAGTACAGGCTCTTGTGCGTCTTGATGTGCGGGCGATGGGCTATGCCATAGCGTTTGTTTTCCTCAATCAGGCTTTGTATGTTTGCATCCACCTGATCAAGATCGGCTAAAACCGCCGGAGTTTGAATGTCGTAAAGAGTGATCAAGGCTGCTCCTCCTTATAGAGTTGATTCAGGATCAAGGCGGCATAGATGCGGGCGCAGGCTGTAAGCTCGGATGCTTCCACAAACTCATCCACCGTGTGGGCCTCCCGGATGCTCCCCGGCCCCAGGATGATCACGGGGCACTTCAAGCGCCCGGCAAAATGGCCGGCCTCGCAGGTGGCCGGAAAGGCACAGGGCGGACAGGCTTCCTGGGTGATGCTTTCAACTGCGGCCCTCGCCGCCAGAACAAAGGGATGATCAATTTGAACTTCATGCGGCGGACTGAAGGCCGTCACCTCAAAGCTGCATTCAAAATCGGGCATT
>JAEWWY010000135.1 GCA_023458835.1 Bacillota bacterium | reverse complement strand
GTTCTAAAGTACCTTGTGCAGCAATGCAACATGCCGCAGGAAAAGCTGTCGGTGACGGGATATTCCTGCAACCAGCTCTACATAGCGGGAGAGGCGGAAGAATTCCTGGCGCAGAACCGGCGGGTAGAGATTCGCCTGTCACGGAACACAGAGGCTGAGGGCGATATTTCCATAAGGAACTAGCTAACTTGCCAAACGGCCGGGAGCAAAACGCCATGGCTCAGCGTCATGACGTTTTTTCATTATAATGGTCATATTACAATGGCTGGAAGATATGCATGACCCATGTTTACCCTTTAATGACCAGCAGCGATCTTGACAAGCGTCTGTATGATGTGCTCTTCCCGGAAGGGCTTTACAATGAAGGATTTGGCGCCGTTCAGAATCGCTTCCTTCACCATGCTCTCCTGCCCCATGGCGGATATCATCACTACCTTGGCGGCAGGATCAAAGGCGCGTATCCCCTTCAATGCTTCAATGCCCGTCATATCCGGCATGGTAATATCCATGGTAACAATATCAGGCCGCTGTTCCACATATTTATCAATGGCTTCCTGCCCGTTTTTTGCGTCATCCACCACCGTAAAGCCATTTTTGGATAGCACATTCCGGATAGCAAGCCGCATAAAGGCCGCGTCATCTACGATTAAGACACGAATCATACAGATCTCCCCCTGTTTCGCTTACATTCCTTATTTGTCAAAACCGATCACCGTCACATTCAATAGTGAGGGGTCGTTGTACAGGTCCAACACCTCCTGCATCTCATGCGAGCCTTGCTCATTTTTCCGGGTCACCTTTACCTTGGGCCGCATCAGCCCATCTGAGTGATTGTACACCACCACACCCCGCAAGCCGTTGCTCAAAAGCACATTGCTGCCGATGGGATAGGGCACAATCCTTTTCATAAAAGTGGATACAATGGCGGGATCAAACAAAAGCCCCGAGTTGCCCATGATATGCTCAATAGCCTCAGAGGGCGACAGCGCCACACGGTATGGCCGCTGGGACGTGAGGGCATCGTACACGTCGCTGATGGCAATGATCTTTCCCTCCTGCGTCTGCTTGTTGGATGGCAGACGCAACGGATACCCTGTGCCGTCATAGCGCTCATGATGGGTAAGCACCGCAACGATGGACTCGGCAGGTACCTCCCACTGCTTGCGCAGGTAGTTGCTGCCCAGCGCGCTGTGCTGCTTCATCTGCTCATATTCCGTATTCGTCAGGGCGCCGGGCTTGTTGATGATCTCCTTGGTGATGAATACCTTGCCAATATCATGCAGCAGCGCGCCCATGCCCAGCTTGTAAAGCCTGCGCTGGTTCATACCCGCCGACATACCCTGCAAAATCGACAAGGCAGCGACGTTTACGCAGTGGTAGTATGTATATTCATCAAATGTCTTGATATCGGCCATGTTGACAAGGGCGTTCTTGTTGGCAATCAATTCCTGAATGATCGCTTCCAGGTAATGGCGGAGGGACAGAAAGGAGGAGTACTGATTATCCTCATTGCCAATCTCCACATGCATAAAGAACGTTTTCAGGGCGCTTACCGTATTGAACCGCAGCCGCTTGCTGAGCAGCCCCATATCATTTGTCAGATCGGCCTCACAATCGACAACATTCGCTCCCTCGTTCTCCGACAACTGAAGCTTGGTAATGTTGGAGGCAGTGAGCACATGGCCGCAGGTTAACAGCAATTCACCGTGCGGTCCATGCAGATCTGTTGCAAGAATCATGCCAGGTTTCAGATTGATCGCTTTGACAAATAACATAACACCAGTCCATCTTCATTTAATACAGCAAAAACCCTGATACCGATTCATATGGAAGCTAAGCAGCAAAGGTACGTTTGCTGCTTAGCTTCCATGAACAGGCCACGGGCCGGGCACCACTTTATACAAATGCAGGACTGGGGCTCCAGCGGGGCCATTCCCCCGCATGACGCAAGACCAAGGAATCCATCAAGCGTCCTGGCAGCGCTTGAAGGCTTCTAAGCGCCCGCCGGATCATAGGAACTGCCTTACGGATACCCTTTCGCTTACTGCAGCAACTGGAGCACGCCCTGGGGCTGCGCGTTGGCCTGGGCCAGCATCGCCTGGGAGGCCTGCAACAGGATGTTGTTCTTGGTGTAGTTCATCATTTCCTCGGCCATGTCCACATCGCGGACACGGGATTCGGCGGCCTGCAGGTTTTCTTTGGTGGCAGACATGTTATTGGCGGCATGCTCCAACTGATTCTGCCAGGCGCCATAGTTCGCTCGGGTGGTATTCACCTCGGTGATGGCATTCTCTACCATCGCCACTTTCACGCCCTGCGCAACAGCTTTGTTAGCCACTGCAGTACTCGCCGGATTAAACTGTGCAGTTTGTGCAGTTAAAGTATGCAATTCCTTCGTAGTTGCTGCTTTGATTGTAACAACTTGGGCAGCATCTTCCCCATACTTGATTTCTGCCGCATCCCCTGTCGTGATCTCTTTCACTACACCTTTGTCGGGATCCTCAGACGCCTGAAGCTCACCGAAAACCTTGATGCCATTGAACTTTGTGTTTTCATAGATGCCGGCAACAGCCGTGCCCAATGCTTTCATTTCAGCGCCGATGTTCGCGCCGTCGTTGGAGCTGTAGGTGCCGTTTTGCACCTGCACCGCCAGTTCCTTCATACGCACAAGCATATCGGACACTTCGTTCAGCGCGCCTTCCGCCGTTTGAATGAAGGATACGCCGTCCTGAGCGTTGCGGGTAGCCTGGGTGAGGCCGCGAATCTGGCTGCGCATCTTCTCCGAAATGCTCAGGCCGGCCGCGTCATCGGCGGCACGGTTGATCCGATAGCCGCTGGAGAGCTTTTCCATGGCCTTGTTGGTGTTGACTGTGTTGGTATTGTACTGCCGGTAGGTGTTCATGGCGGAGATATTGTGGTTGATACGCATGGTCTATTCCTCCTTGAATGTATGTCCGTGGGATTCCTTTCCCCGGATTTAGTTGGATGTGGAAGCTATTCCAATATCCTGTGTATGAATTCTGAAGCATCATTGCCGCAGATCATGCCTTAAGCACAGGATCCTTCAGCGCTTCGCGCTTCAGGATGACAGGCCCTGGCGGAAAGAATTACTGCAGGAGCTGGAGCACGCCCTGGGGCTGCGCGTTGGCCTGGGCCAGCATCGCCTGGGAGGCCTGCAGCAGGATGTTGTTCTTGGTATAAGACATCATTTCCTCGGCCATATCCACATCACGGACGCGGGATTCGGCGGCCTGCAGGTTTTCTTTGGTGGCGGTCATGTTATTGGCGGCATGCTCCAATTGGTTCTGCCAGGCGCCGTAGTTGGCGCGGGTGGTGTTCACCTCAGTGATTGCAGCTTCCACTACTGTACTGGAAATCGCCTTTGCCGCTGTTTTCTTATCCTCAGCATCGCCCGCATCAGCAATAAGTTTCGCCTTGTTGGTCAAATCATTCAAACTTGAGGTCTTAGCATCCAAAATGAGGACATTTTGACCGGCATCCTCCCCATAGGCAATTTTTGCCGCTGTAGCCGTTCCGGCGTTGTTAGCCAAAACACCATCTGTTTGTGTTTGGCTTCCAAATACCTTGATGCCATTGAACTTAGTGCTTTCATAGATGTTGGAAATAGCCTTACCCAGAGCAGTCATTTCAGCGCCGATGTTCGCCCCATCGTTGGAGCGGTAGGTGCCGTTTTGCACCTGCACCGCCAGTTCCTTCATGCGCACGAGCATGTCGGATACTTCGTTCAGCGCGCCTTCAGCCGTTTGGATGAAGGATACACCGTCCTGGGCGTTGCGCGTGGCCTGGGTGAGGCCACGGATCTGGCTGCGCATCTTTTCCGAAATGCTCAGGCCCGCTGCGTCATCGGCGGCCCGGTTGATCCGGTAGCCGCTGGAGAGCTTTTCCATGGCTCTGTTGGTGCTGACAGTGTTGGTGTTGTACTGCCGGTAGGTGTTCATGGCGG
>JAEWWY010000134.1 GCA_023458835.1 Bacillota bacterium | reverse complement strand
AATATTGACATTCCAAAAATGATATGTTATGATTTTTCTATTAGAGATTTAAACGATTAAATTTAATCGATTATTTAATGAGATAAATAGCATAGAAGCATTTAAACGGCGGGACGGCAGGTTTTTGCATCGGCAGCAGGGTCAACAGCTTTGTCAAGCCGTTCAATACACGGATGTGTATGAAATAAAGCAAGGAGGATGAAGACATGAAAAGGGGAAGAAAACTGCTGAGTCTGGCGGTCGTGCTGGCCATGATCCTGACAATGGTATCAGGCCTTGGCGCGCTGGCCGAGGGCCGCGTCACCATCACCTACTCCATGTGGGGCGATGATGAGGAAGTTCGCGTGCTCCAGGAGACCATTGACAAATTCGAGAGCGAACAGGACAAGATCCACGTGGAGATCGTGCAGATCGACCGCGCCGACTATGTGAGCACCCTGAACACCCGTGCCGCCGGCAACAACCTGCCCGACACGGGCATCATGGCGGAAGACGCGGTGCTCATGTGGGCCGAGCAGGGCATGCTGGCGGACGTGAGCAGCATGTACGGTACCGGTGAAGCCAAGCCCCTGGACAGCCTTGCCTTCACCTATGAGGGCAAACCCGTGGGATATTCCGTGGCCAATGAAGTGCTCTTGACCTACTACAACCGCAAGGCATTTGCGGAGGCGGGCGTTGAGCCGCCCCCCGCCAGCGCCGACAAGGCCTGGGACTGGGATACCTTTGTGGATGTAGCCAAGCAGATGACATTGGATGTAAACGGCAACAACGCCAAATCCGAGAAGTTTGACCCCAACAACATCAAGCGCTACGGCGTGATGCTGTGCCCCGATTTCTGGCAACTGGAAGTATGGTCCGTCATGAACGGCGGCGCCTGGTATGACAAGGACGGCAAAGTGGCCATCAACAGCCCCGAGTCCGTTGAAGCCCTGCAGCGCGTTGCGGACCTGTCCCTTGTGCACCATGTGGCGCCCCAGTATGGCACCAACACCGCCACCAACATCGACCAGGATTTTGTCAATGGCAACACGGCCATGTATATCCATGGCCAATGGTGTGTAGGCGTGTTTCTTGGCCCCGCCAAGCAGAGCGACGGTCTGGACTATGGCGTGGGCGTGCTTCCCTACATGAAGGAGAAGGTCACCCTGAACACCGGCGGCGTGAACGTGGCTTTTGCCACCTCCAAGCATCCGGAAGAAGCCATGGAATGGCTCAAGTGGTACGCCAAGGAAGAAAACGCCTGGGGCCTGATCCAAAGCGGTATCTGGATGCCGGTGCTGTCCAGCTACTACACCGATGAAGCGATGACCCGCAAATGGGTGGACAATCCCAACTTCCCGCCGTATGATGAGTACAAATCGGCTGTTGTGGACTATGCCATGAACAACGCAAAACCAGCCTCCTGGTACTGGGTGAATAGAACCAACCTGTTCAACGATGCGCTCAGCACCATCCTGGCGCCTTGCTGGAGTGGCAATGAAACGGTAGCCGACGCCATTAAAAAGGGCCTGGATGCGCTGATCGCCGCCAACCAAGGCGTCTGAATTCAATCCAATGGGGATCCGCCTGGCGCCCTCTCGCGGGCGGGTCCCCGGTCAATTGGGGTGTTGACATGAAAAGGCAGTTCAAACCTGTCTCAAAAATGGCCCGGCAGGAAGCGCGCGCTGCAAAGCTCTTCCTGATCCCCGCTTTTTTGGGGCTCACGTTCATCACCTATTTGCCGCTGCTATCCGTTTTCATCCTATCCTTTTTCAAATGGACAGCCATCATGCCGCAGCCCGTCTTTGTGGGCCTGAGCAATTATATCAAGCTTTTCACCAGGGATATATTCTTCTGGACATCGGTGAAGGTGACGGTGTTCTATGCGGTGCTGACCGTATGCATCAGCATGGTCTATTCCATGACCATCGCCATGCTGCTCAACCGCAAGGTGCCTTTCAGGGGATTTTTCCGGGCGGTATTCTATGTTCCCTATATCATCCCGGCCATAGCCGTGTATACGAGCTGGGGGCTTTTGTACAATCCTGACTTCGGCGTTCTGAACGCCATCCTTGTCCGATACGGGCTGCCGAAAATGGCCTTTTTGGTCGATTCAAGGTTCATCATTCCATCCCTGGCGGTCATCGCCGTATGGTTAAGCGGGAACCTGATCGTCATTTTTCTGGCAGGGCTTGGGAATGTGCCCCGCGTATACCATGAAGCTGCCGAAATTGACGGCGCATCCTTTTTCCAGCGCCTGATCCATATCACCTTTCCCTGCATGACACCTATCATCTTTTACAACCTGCTCATGTGCCTGATTGCCAATATGCAGGTGGTGGTACCCTCGCTGATCTAAGCGGGCAGCAACCGCACCACTTATCCCGAATATACCTTCATGTCATTCCTGATGTACCGCACGGGCTTCATCAATAACGAATTGAGCTATGCCAGCGCCATATCATTCGTCTTTTTCCTGATCATCGGGGTCTTCACGCTGATCCTGTTTGCCACCTCCAGGTCATGGCTGTTCTACGAAGGGGGGGACAGGTGATATGGCCGGCAGCATCAAAAGCAAAAAGCGCGCGCAGGGGATTGCCAATATCATAGCGCTTGTGTTCATCATCCTCTTTGCGTCCCTCGTCCTGTTTCCCCTGTGGTGGATCTTCCGTTCTTCCTTGATGACCAATCCTGAAATCGGCTCACTGAACTTCTTTCCCAGCAGGTGGATATTTGCCAATTATGGCGAGGCATTGCAGGCCTTCACATTCTTCCGGTACTTTTTCAATACCATGGCCATTGTAGCACCCTGCGTTCTCTTCGGTACGGTCACGGCAGTCCTGTGCGGGTATTCCTTTGCGCGGCTGTATTTCCGCGGGCGGAGCTTCGTTTTCGGGCTGTGCATCGCGTCGCTTTTGCTGCCGCCCATGGTCACGCTGATCCCCCTGTACATTGTTTGGATCCGCTTCCTGGGTCTGGGCGGCACCTATTGGCCGCTGATCCTGCCATACCTGACGGGCGGTGGCGCCTTCAACATCTTCCTCGTCCGCCAGTTCATCATGACGGTGCCAAGGGAGCTGGATGAAGCCGCGAAGATCGACGGCGCGGGAAGGATGCGGATTCTTTTGCAGATATTGGTGCCGTCCATCAGGCCGGCCATTATCGTGGTGGCGCTGTTTATATTCATCGGCATCTGGAACGACGTGCTTTTGCAAACGGTGTACATCTCTGATTCCAGCATGTACACCATCGCCCTCGGCCTCAAAAAATTCTCAGGCTCCTACGGCACGGATTGGAAGCTGGCCATGGCCTCCACATGCATGTCCATCCTGCCCGGCATCATCGTCTACCTGGCCTGCCAGAAATATTTCGTGGAAGGCATCGTTATGACTGGCATGAAGAATTGACGGTTTATGCCGCCCTCAAAAGCTGCCGCACCGCAGGGTTTGCTCCGGTGGGGCAGCTTTTTTATGGACAAATAGGCGCCATTCCGCCACCGGAGTGTAAAGGCCGTCCGGGAACTGTCAAAAAGCAAGGAATTGTGGTATGATGAGCCGGATAAAAGAAAACGCAGGTGCTGAAACGATGTTTATTGCGGATTTGCATATCCATTCAAAATATTCCAGGGCTACAAGCGGGCAGTGCGTGCCGGAGATCCTGGAGCTTTGGGCGCGGCGCAAGGGTCTTCACCTGATCGGCACGGGGGATTTTACCCACCCCAAGTGGCGGGAAGAGCTGCGGGAGAAGCTCGTCCCGGCTGAGGAGGGCCTCTATCAACTGATAGATGGGGCGCGCATCCGGGAGGATATGGCGGGCGCGGAAAACAAGGTCCGCTTTATCGTGTCGGGGGAGATCAGCTCCATCTACAAGAAAAACGGAAGGGTGCGCAAGGTTCACAATGTGATCCTTCTGCCAAGCCTTGAGCATGCCCAGGCGCTGTCCGCCAGGCTGGAGGCCTCTTTCAACCTTCATTCCGACGGAAGGCCCATCCTGGGCCTGGACAGCCGCGACCTGCTGGAGATCACGCTTCAGGCATGCCCCGAGGCCATTTTCATCCCCGCCCATATCAGGACGCCCCACTTTTCCCTGTTCGGTGCCTACTCCGGCTTTGACCGGATCGAGGAATGCTTTGAGGATTTAACGGGTCATATCCATGCTTTGGAGACGGGCCTTTCCTCCGATCCACCCATGAACTGGCGGCTCTCCATGCTGGACCGCTTCACCATGGTTTCCAACTCCGACGCCCATTCGCCGGCGAACCTGGCCAGGGAAGCGAACCTGTTTGATACCCAGCTTTCCTACCCGCATATCTCCCGGGCGCTGGCGGGCCGGGATAACGGCGCTTTTCACGGCACCATCGAATTTTTCCCCGAGGAGGGGAAATACCACTGGGACGGGCACCGGGCCTGCGGCGTATGCCAAAGGCCGGCGGATACCAAGGCCGCTGGCGGCATATGCCCCGTCTGCGGCGGCAGGGTCACCGTGGGCGTTTTAAGCCGGGTGGAAGAATTGGCAGACCGGAAGGAAGGCTTTATGCCCCCTTCCGCCAGACATTTTGAAAGCCTGGTTCCCCTTCACGAGGTGATTGCCGCCACCAAGGGGGTTTCCAGCGCCAGCGAAAAGGTGAAAAGGGCCTTTGCCCAGATGATATCGGGCATTGGGCCCGAGCTGTACATTTTGCGGGAGGCGCCCCTTGAGGATATCCGGCAGAAGGCGGGCTTCCTGATATCCGAGGGGATCCGCAGGCTGCGCATGGGCAAGGTGGAGATTCAGCCGGGATTTGACGGGGAATACGGCAAAATCAAGCTCTTTGACAAGGGCGAAGCGGAATCGCTTGCCGGCCAGCTCTCCTTTATAGACGGGGACAGGAATCCTCTCCCCCCGGCGGCCCCAAAGGGCGGCAGGAAAAGCCCGGCGCCCTCACCCAAACCGGCGGAACCCATTCAAAACCAGGCTGCGGCGGAAGCATCCGCCCCCCTTATGCCTTACGGGCTCAACCCGGAGCAGTGGGAGGCCGTCTGCGCCCGTGAGCCCAAGGT
>JAEWWY010000133.1 GCA_023458835.1 Bacillota bacterium | reverse complement strand
ATTTGTTTGCCAAAGTCGGCGAGCACATGGCAAAGAGCATGGGCGGCGCCATCGGCCCCTTATATGGCGCCTACTGGGGCGCCTTCGCCCAGGCCCTTGCCGGCCCGGAACTGACAGGCGGCAACCTTGGCCCGGCGCTTATGGCGGGCTGCCAGCGGGTGATGAAATTGGGACGGGCGAATCCCGGGGACAAGACGGTGGTGGATGCCATGTATCCTTGCGCCCAAGCGGCCATGAACGGGCCGGCCACGCTTTGGCAAGGGCTGCGGCTTGGGGCGGAGGCGGCCATGCAGGGGGCGCAGGGCACCAGGGATATGACGGCCAGAAAGGGACGCGCCCGCTTCCTTGGGGAAAAGTCCAGGGGATATATGGATGCCGGCGCTTATTCGTTCGCGCTGTTCATGGGCCACTGGGCGCAAAGCACTGCCATGATGGCAAAGGAGGAGCTTCCGCATGAAAAAGCTGCAGAATGAAAAAGCAACCCTGGTGGATCAGGCCCTGGCGGGGTATGCCCTTGCCCACCGGGATATTCTCCGGCTGGTGGAAGGCACGCATATGATGGAACGGCGCAAGGAAAAGGAAAAGGGCAAGGTCCGTTTCCTCATGGGCAATGGGGCCGGTCATGAGCCCGCCGTCATCGGCTGGGTGGGAAAGGGCATGTTTGATATGAACGTGGTGGGCGACGTTTTTGCGGCGCCCAACGGATATGCCATCTTCGAGGGCATCAAGCGGCTTTCCCAGGGCGGCCCCGTGCTTTTGGCGGTGCAGAACCACGCGGGCGATGTGCTCAATGCGGATATGGCCATGGAAATGGCGGAAGAAGCGGGGATCAACGCCCGCAGCGTGCTGTTTTACGATGATATCGCCTCCGCGCCCAAGGGGATGGAGGAGGAACGGCGAGGCATGGCGGGCATGCTGTTTTATACGAAGATCGTCGGCGCCATGGCGGAGCGGGGGGCGGGAATGGAGGAATTGATCGCCATGTTCCAGCGCGTCCGGGACCGCACCCGCACCATCAGCGTTGCCATCACCAACTGCACGCACCCCGTTTCCGGCCTGGGCATGTTTGACGGGCTGGGGGAGCGGGAAATTGAAGTGGGCATGGGCGTTCATGGCGAAGGCGGCCTGGGCAGGATAACGCTTCCCACCAGCCGGGAGCTGGCCGGGCTTTTATGTGAAAAGCTGATCGGGGATGGGGGCTACCGGGCGGGCGAGCGGATGCTGGTGCTGGTCAACGGCGCCGGCGGCATGACCATGATGGAGCTGGCCACCTTTTATGCCGATGTGCATGCGTTTCTCACATCCCGGGGGATGGCTGTTGCGGATTGCCGGGTAGGAAACTATTTAACGACCCAGGAGCTCTCCGGCGTATCCCTGTCCCTTGCCAGCGCGGATGATGAAATGATTTCGCTCTGGCACGATCCTTGCGAAGTGCCGCAATTTTAGAAAGGGAATTATTGTTCATGGAGAATAGTGGAAGCATGGAATTATTGCAGGCAGGCAAAGGCCGCCTCAAAGACAAACAATTATTTATCGCCATCGATCACGGCCTTTCTTTTCCCGGGATGCCCGGCCTTCAGCAGCCGCTCCCGCTGCTTCGGACCATTGCGCAGAGCGAATCGGTGGACGGAATCATCGCCAGCGCGGGGATTTACCGGCAGGCGGAAAAAATGCACATCAGCCTGGAGCATCTGACGCGCATGATCACGGTGGACTACGTTTGCGTGAACCAGGTAAAAGGCGCGCAGGTACTCACCGAGCGGACGGCCATTTTGGATCCCGAGGAGGCGGCGTCATACCGTCCCGACGGCTTCAAGCTGTTTTTGAATATTTATGAGGATGACAAGCTGCTCATTGACAACATCAAGGATTTTTCCCGCTTCGCCTCCGCGGGGAAAAGGCTGGGGATCCAGGCGCTGGCCGAGGTGCTCTTTTACAACAACACCAGGTTTTCAGACCCGAAGAAGCAGGCGGCGGAGCTTTTGCGCGGCTGCCGGATCGCCATGGAGCTGGGGGCCGATATACTGAAGATACCCATGATCCGCGATCACGAGGCCATTGCCCGGATCATTGAGAGCCTTGGCTTGCCCGTATATATCCTGGGCGGCAGCGATGACCACGTTACATTTTTGAATGAGATCAAAAGCATCAGCCGCCTGCCCATCAGCGGCGTGATGGTGGGCAGAAACGCCTGGCAGGGGGAGGATACGGTTTCGCGGATACGGGAAATATCCCGGGCCTTGCTGGATTCCGGAGACCCGGCCCATGCCCCCGCCGCCCAGGGGGAGGAAGCCGCCTTCCCGCCTTCCGGCGGCATAGCCATGGGATAACCATTCATATAAGGAGCTGCCGGTATGAACATGAAAAGCCTGACCTTTGCCGGGGGATGCTTCTGGGGCGTCCAGGCCTTTGTGCGAAGGCTTCCCGGCGTTGTCAAAACCACCTGCGGATATGCCAACGGAACGCTTCCCCAGCCTTCCTATGAGGAGGTGTGCACAGGGCGGACCGGCCACGCGGAAGCGGTGCGTATCCTCTACGATGCCGATGTGATCCCGCTTGCGAAATTGGCGGAGGAGCTTTTCACCATCCTTCACCCCACGGCCCAGGCGCCCTCCCAGTACCGTTCCGGCTTTTACTATGACACGGACGGGGACGGCCCGCGGCTAAAGCAGGTATGCCAAGCCCGGGCCGTCGCGGTCCAGGCGCCCCTGACCGTTGAATGCGTGCCCCTCACCGCCTTTTATCCGGCGGAGGAGTATCATCAGGATTATCTGGAGCACCACCCGGATGCGTTTTGCCACGTTGACCTTAGCCGGTTTGGGAAAGGATAAGTATGGGCGGAGTTGCCTGATCCCAAACAGAATATGTGTGAAGACTGGGCGGGCGAATATCAATCGCCCGCCCAGCCTTCACACAACCCGTTTGTTTTCAGGCCCGCCCCCATCACGTCCTATAGCTCACCGTATCCCTTTCCATCAGGATGGGCACAAAGCACTTGTTCTTTTCCGTGATGGGTTTTCCTTCCATCCTTTCAATCAGCATCTTCACGGCGCACACGCCGATTTCATAGGCCGGCTGGCGCACGGTGGTCAGCCTGGGCTCCAGCATGGCGGAAAGGTACACATCGTCAAAGCCCACCAGGGAGATATCCCCTGGCACCCGGAGCTTATGCTCCCGGATCGCCTGGAAGGCCCCCAGGGCAATCAGGTCGTTGCCGCAGGCGATGGCGGTAAAGGGGATGCCCCGGCCCAGAAGCTGCAGCGTTTTTTTGTATCCCGTTTCCAGGTTGAAGCCGCCGCATTCCAGCAGATAGGGGTTGACGGGAAGGTGGTAATCGGCCATCGCCTTCTCAAAGCCCTGGAGCCGGCCGTCGTTGGGGGCATGCAGGGTACCCTGGCCCGTGATATAGGCGATTTCCTTGTGGCCGCGCTTGATCAGATGCTCCACCGCCTTGTAGGAGCCGGTGAAGTTATCCACGTACACGCAGTTTTCCATGCCGTCGTGAAAATTTTGCACGGCCATGTAGTGGATATGGTATTTTTGGATGAGGTCGATGTTGTCAAGCACCGTGTTGTAATTGCCTACCAGCACCAGGCCGCCCACGTTGTAGCCCGCCATGGTTTTGATACAGCTCAATTCCCGGGCGAGCATTTCGTCCGTGTTGTTGATCATGGCATGGTAGCCAAAGCGCAGCGCCTCGTCCGTCATGCCCCGGGCCATTTCCGCGTAATAGGGGTTGGATATGTCGGGGACGATCAGCCCCAGCATATTGAACTTCTGGGAAACAAGGCTTCTGGCCAGCATGTTGGGGCGGTAGTGCATCTCGTCGGCCAGGCGCTGGATGCGGTCCCGCGTTTCGGTGCTCACCTTGCTGAAATCCCCGTTTAAGACTTTGGAAACGGTGGCAATGGAAACGCCCGCCGCCTTGCTCACATCCTTGATGGTAATCGCCATGAAACCGCCCCCGCCTATTGATCTATAAAAAAATTATACCTGTCATAAGGGGTAATGGTCAAGGACCGCAGCCCCGATTCTTTGCCTTGCTTCGTCAAAAGGTTGGCAATGGTGTTGACCACCCGCACGCAAAGGGTGAAGCGGCCGGATGTAACAAAGGGCGTGATATCCAGCACATAGGGGCTCCACAGCCGCGTGCCGGCGGGAACGCCGTCTATAAACACCTGGAAAAGATCGTCCCCCACGTCGGCGGAAAGAAGAAGAACCTTGTCCTGATACCCTTCGGGCAGTATGATCTCCTTCTCATAATCCACCATGGACGCAAGGTAGGGGTACCCCTGCCTGCACCAGTCTCCCAGGCGGAGGGTGCTTACAGGCGCGCAGATGATGTCATCCCGCACGGTGAAGGTGCCGGTCAGCTTCAAAAGATCCAGGATGCCGCCGCTTTTGCCATGCACCGTCATGCGCACCGCCAGGGTGTTTTCCCCTATCACGGCATCGGGGAGGGGCAGGGACAGAATCTCGGCGTCCAGGTAGCTGCGGACCGGCTTTTCCGTTAAAAGGTTCCCGTTGAGATAAATCTCGTAATCGCCTTTGAAGCCGTCGATCATCATGGCAAGGTCACCGGCCTTCGTTTCACAGGCAAAGCGGGTGACGTACCACAGCGTTACGGGGTAAAAGCGCGACGGGCGCTCGGCAGGCAGTTGCAGCTCCCAGCTTCCCATGACAAAGTCCATCCAGCCGGGGGCGGAGGTATCCAGCGCATTCACCCGGTCCCGGCAGACGGTTTCATCCTCAAAATGCACCTTCCAATGGTTGAGGATCAAGGCGTTGGGGCTGCTGAAGCGGGCGGCAAAGGCACCCTCCGGGCTGATGGGAGGCAGGGGCGTTAAGGCTTGCGCGGCAAAGCGCGTCTCCCTGCCGGAAGCGTTTACCGTAACGTAGGCCTCGCCCGTCTCTGCGCGGCCATAGGCGGTTATGCTGTTTCCTTCAAAGCTTGCAATGGTAAGGTTCGTATCGCTGATATGCTTTTCCTGCGCCGGAAGCAGATGAATCATGGCGGAGCCGACCCGCGGCAGGGAAAGGGTAAAGCAGGTGAAGCCGCCCTCCAGGGTATAGGGGGCGATGGGCGAAATGTCCCCGGTTTCCAGGTTCCACTGATCCGGCGCATGCATCCCGCGGATGCGCACCTTTGTTTCAAGGGGCTGCTGGGTGGGATTCACCAGAAAGAAGAAATCCTCCCCGTCCTTCACCCTGTGAAGATAAAAGACTTCCTCCTGATCGATGAATATCTCGCTTTCCACGCAGGATCTTATTACGCTTTCCAGATAAGCCATATTGTCGCCCTTTTCAAAGCCGGCCGGGCAGAGGATGGCCTTTCCTCCCTGCCCGTGGGCTTTGGCCAGCGCGCCCGGCAGTTGGGCGCCTTGCAGGAAGGCTTCGTGAACCTGTACGGGGTCCTGCCCGAACAAGGCCTGCACACGCTCCCGGAAATTTTCCCGGCTGCCCTCAATGGCATCCATGGGCAGCAGGCCGTCGGCAATCACCTTGCCGCCGCCCGAAACAAACGCTTCCAGCCTGGAAAGCGTCTTTTCCTTGATATGGGTCACCCCGGGCAGGATCAGGCACTCATAGCTCTCCCCGCGGATGGTGATGCGGCCGTCTGCCATTTCGCAATCGTCCATCACGTCTTCATCCAGGTAATCAAAGTCCACATGCAGCCGTAAAAGCCTGTCTGTCATATAGTTGAATTCCCGCTGGATGAAGGCGCTTTGGGCGTTGGCCATCTGCGGGGTGTACTGGGCCCAGATGGAATTGATGGGGTACAGGAGGGCGGCCTTGGCCACGTGATGGCCGCCGCTTAGAATATACCCCATGCGGGATACGTAGTCGTTGAACTGCTTGTACTGGGGCCACCAGGTGTGGTGGTAGAACATGGAGGGCGGCCAGTCCCGCTTGCGCTCCCCTTCGATGGAATAATGGAAGCCGTGGGGATTGAACAGGTTCACGCCCAGCACGTACTCCCAGTCGGCGATCCATTTCATCCGCTCCATGGTGCAGTCCCAGTAAGCGCCGCCCATGCTTTCGCACAAAAGGCGGGTGGAGCCGAACTGGTGGGCTGCGGAGGAGGCGAGCTTCAGGGCCACGTGCTCGTCGGGCATATCCTTGTTGCCGATGCGGGGATACAGGTGGTCCACGCCGGTCATGTGCAGGTGCTTTAAGTGCGTGAACAGGTTGCCGCCGGTGCGGGCATGCAGCCGCAGCCATTCCTCAAAGAGCAGATGGCCGGTGAAGGTCAGGCCGTTTTCCCGGCACCAGTCCTCAATCTTTTTATAGTAGGATTTTTCATACTGCTTTGTCAGCGCGGAAAAGAAATCATACCTGAACTGCTGCGTGTCGCCGCCAAAGTCATAAAACAGCTTGGGCAGGTGGCGCAAGAGGTCATAGCCGTTATGCTCCTTGAAGATGGCCTGCATGCGTGATGACCAGGGAAGGATATAGTTGTCCTTGGCCACTTCAAAGTAATGCATGGCCGGCTCATCCGTATAAAAGCCGTGGATGCTGTTTGCGATGGGGCCGTTTGCAGAAAGCTCCCGCTTGTAGCGCTCGTGGGTCAATGCCAGAAATTTGTCGGTGGCTTCCTCGTTGAGCACGTCGGCATACCAATTAGCCCGGCGCTCAATGAAATACATCAGCCGCCAGGGGCCGGGGGGCGCCTCCCAGGTGATCACCTTGTCAAAGGCCAGGCTTTGCATCAGGTCCACATACTCGAACCGCTTGTTTTGAATGTTTTCTTCCAGGATGGCGCAGGCGTAGATGGGCTCGGATTCCTCCAGGTCGTTGTAGCGGCTGTCCGTACCCTCCATGAAGGTGAAAAACTGGCCGGGGATGCGGCTTTCCACCAGCTCCAGGTACCGCTGGGTCAGGTTGGGGTCGGAGGCCCTCACCTGCTTGCCCGCGGTGCCGCTGGGCCAGTTGTATTCGTCGTACACCCATATTTGAAGGCCGATTTCCCGGGCTTTTTGAACGGCGAAGCGAAGACGGTCAAACCAGTCCTCCGTCAGGTAGCCGGTGTTGCTCAATGTGCCGAACCGGGCATGGATATAAATGCCGGGGATGCCCTTTAGCTTATATTCCCTTAATTGATATTCCATTTCATCATACGTCATGGCCCCGTTGACGAACCAAAAAGGCATGATGCCAAATTCCGGGATGGTCTTGCGAAAATCATCGCGGGTAAGCTTTGCGCCATGGACGAGTATGTTCTCCTTCATACGGTAACTCCTTTTCTGCACTGGGAAAACGTTTATCCTTTTGTTGCAGTATAGAATATAAACGGCTGGTTGTCAATCTGGGATTCTGTTTCCGGGGCAGGCGGATGCGGCAGAAAGCACAATAATCTGGTTGACAGATGACTCAAAATGACCTACCATATGCAGTGACAGGGTTGCAGGCGGAAAGCGGCTGGGATAAACGTTTAATATGCCGGTGACCGAACCTGTTACGGCAAAAAGAACTGGAGGCGCTCTTTATGCATATTGCGCAGGAGAAAGACCGGATTTTGCTTTCGGGAGATCAAACGGCCTATCTGTTTTCCAGGGAATCGGGCCGGCTTGCGGGCGTGCAGGCGGGGGGCCGGGAATATCCCATGGAGGGCATTGATATTGACGTGGGCGCAGAGGGTGCATATGCCAGGAACCTTTTGCGCTTTGACTGCCTGGACGGGAAAAACACCTGGGAGCTGCCGGCCATTGCCCCTACAGGCATAAGGGACGGGGCGGCCTTTGAGGGCCTTTCCGTTACGGATGGCTTGCTGGAGGCCGTATATGCCTGCGGCAGGGTGCGCATCCGCCAGCGCTATGACATGTGCGGCGGTGCGCTGCGGGTTTGGGCCAGGGTGGAAAACATATCCGGCGAAAGAATCACCATTAATGGCACGGCCTTTTTGACATCCAGAAAAATCGCAGGCACCGCATTTGAGTTTCCCACCAACG
>JAEWWY010000132.1 GCA_023458835.1 Bacillota bacterium | reverse complement strand
CCGTCAAGCAGCGGCAGCGCCAGCAGAAGCCCTGTAATGAACTGGGAGGAGACATCCCCCGGCAGCTCGAAGCGCCCGGGCGCAAGGCGGCCCCGCACCTGAAAACCGTTTTCCGTCCTGTCAAAAGCCACGCCCTGCCGGGCAAACAGCGCTTCATAGGGGCCCAGGGGGCGCTCCCCCAGGCGGCCGCTGGTGAAAAACCTTCCGCCTCCCGCCAGAACAAGCGCCAGGGGCATCAAAAAGCGGAGGGTGGAGCCGGATTCCAGGCAGTCAAGCGCGGGCATTTCCCCCGGCCCGCGGCCTTGGCCCCTGATCCGCAAAAGCCTTCCCTCCCGCGCGGAGCACGCCCCCAGCGCGGCCATGCATTGCAGCGTGGCTCGCATATCCTGGGAATCGTCCACAGGGGAGACCCGGCTCTCCCCCTCCGCCAGCGCGGCGCAGATGATGGCCCGGTGGGCGATGGATTTGGAAGGCGGCACCGCCAGGGTGCCATGCAGCCGGCATGGATGCAGCGTCACGTCAGCCATTTTTCCACCCCTGAAAAAAAGTCCGGCGTAGTTTGATGCAGCATTGATTCGCCGATGCGCTTGAGCAGCACCACGAAAAGCGCCTTGCCGATATTCTTTTTATCCCGGCCCAAGGCGGCAAGCAGTTGTTCAGGCCGGTCAAGGCGCACATGGGCGGGCAGTTGATGGGCCTGCAGGCAGGCTTGCACGGCGTCCGCCGTCCCCTTTTCCGTCAGGCCTTTTTCCTCGGCCAGGCGGCAGATAAGGTGCATCCCCACCGCTACCGCCTCCCCGTGGCTCAGGCCCGCATACCCTTGCAGCGCTTCGATGGCGTGGCCCAGGGTATGGCCGAAGTTGAGCAGCATCCTTTCTCCGGTATCGTGCTCATCCCGGGCCACGATATCCGCCTTGATGGCGACGCACCTGGCGATGATATCCTCCATATGGGGGTTCAGCGCCTTTCTTCCGGGATGGCCGGCCAGCAGATAAAATAGCGCCGCATCCCGGATGCAGCCGTACTTGATCACCTCTCCCAGGCCGTCGGCGAAGAAACGGTCCGGCAGCGTATCCAGCGTATCCGGGTCCAGCAGCACCAGCCGGGGCTGGTAAAAGCTGCCTACCAGGTTTTTGCCCTCCGGAAGGTCCACGGCCACCTTGCCGCCCACGGCGCTGTCCACCTGGGAGAGAAGCGAGGTGGGGGCCTGCACATAGGGGATGCCCCGCAAATAGGTGGCGGCGGCAAAGCCGGAAAGGTCGCCGATCACGCCGCCCCCCAGCGCCAGGATGCCGTCGCCCCGGCTGATGCCTGCGTCGCACAGCGCGTGATACGTTTTTTCCAGCATGGAAAGCGATTTGGTAGCTTCCCCCGCAGGCAGCACCAGCCGGGCGGCCGGCTGGCCCGCTTCCTCCAGCGATAGGGCAAGGCCGTCCCCGTGCAGGGCGTTCACGTTCTCATCGGTGACGACCATCCATTTTCTTACGGGCAGGCGCTTTTTCAGCTCATGCCCCGCCCTTTTCAGCACGCCTCTTTCCAGGAGGATATCATAGCTCTTTTCCCCGAGTTCCACACGCTGTATCATGACAGCCTCCCTTTATATGGCTCGCCCCACGGCGGCGGCAATGGGCCTCAGGTCCTTCATGATGGCGTCAAAGCCCTCCGGGGTGATGGACTGCTGCCCGTCAGAGAGCGCGTGTACGGGATCGTTGTGCACCTCGATCATCAGCCCGTCGGCGCCCACGGCCACCGCCGCCCTGGCCAGGGGGGATACCATCCACCACTTTCCGGCCGCATGGCTGGGGTCAACGATCACCGGCAGATGGCTCAGCTTTTTCACCGCCGGAATGGCGCTCAAATCGATGGTGTTGCGGGTGTAGGTTTCAAAGGTGCGGATGCCCCGCTCGCACAAAATCACCTGCTCGTTGCCTCCCGCCAGGATATACTCGGCGGACATGAGCCATTCCTCAATGGTGGAGGAAAGGCCGCGCTTTAATAGAATGGGCTTTTTTGATTTGCCAAGCTGACGCAGCAGGTCAAAGTTCTGCATGTTGCGCGCGCCCACCTGGATCACATCCACCATTTCCTCAAACACCTCAATATCCTGGGGCGACATGATTTCCGACACGATGGGCAGGCCCGTCGCCTCCCTGGCTTCGTGAAGCAGATGCAATCCGTCATACCGCAGCCCCTGGAAGGCATAGGGGGACGTGCGTGGCTTGAACGCGCCGCCGCGCAGGAAATGGGCGCCGGAAGCTTTTACCGATTCCGCGATCCGCGTGATCTGCTCCCCCGATTCCACGGAGCAGGGACCGGCAATGACCATCAGCTTCTCCCCGCCGATCACATGGCCGCATACGGAAAGCTCCGTATTCCCCGGATGGAACATGCGGTTAGCCTTTTTGAACGGTTCCAGTACCCGCATAATCCTGTCCACGCAAGGGTTGGCTTCCAGGCGGGAAACGTCAATCTTGCTGGTGTCGCCCACCAGGCCCAGAATGGTCAGGTCCGTGCCGTACACAGGGCTGACCGACACGCCCTGCTCCACAATGTTTTCGGAAAGCCTTTGAATCTCCTGCTGGGGGGTGCCCTTTTTCAATACGATGATCATGGAGAAACCTCCTTTTTGTGATGGCTGTAGAAAATATAAGAAAAGAGAGCCCGAAAAGAGCTCTCTTCACATTGCGCTGCGCCGCCGTTACCGGCGGGGAAAACTCTTCTCCCCCGGGTTTTTTCTGTTGCTCAAATAGCCGAAGCGGTAGCCGCTCCGGCCCATAAACGAGAACAGACCCGTGAAAGAAGCGTAAGACATCGTGGATTGCCTCCAGGAAGTTGTGATTTGCAAGCATTATAGCGAAAGCAGGGCCGTCTGTCAAGGAAGAATTTGCAACCCAAAGAAAGGACACCGTCATTTTTATGAATGCTTACGGCGTACTTTTGACTTCGACCCGGCTTACAAGCCCCGTGTCAAGCTGTACGGAAAAGACGATGCCTGCCTGGCCGCCTGAAAAAGTATAGCGGCGGGAAGTATCCGTTTCGCTGATCTTGGCCTCAAGGCCGGCGTAAACGCTCAGCGCCTCTTCCTCCGTCATGCCGGTGGTGACGCCGCCGGGCAGAATGAGGGGTTCATCTCCGCGATTCAGGTCGCTGACCACCGTGGTGATCAGGCAGCCGCCGGCCAGCATGGCCCTGTCGGAATCGTTATACACCCAGGTGACCCACTGTTTGCCATGCAGCGATAGCGTCAGTTGTTCGGAGCCGTAGGCCTTGACCACGCTGTCCGCTCCATCCTTTAAAACCCAGCCGTTTTTCTCAAACTCCGCAACAGGGGCGGGAAGCGCGTACAGAGCGCCGCCATAGGAAATGTGAAAGGAAAAGGGATCCTCCCCCAAGCTGTCGGGAGCGCGGTAGGCGGAGGAGCCGGAAGCGGAGCTGCCGGCCAAAGCCACGGGATCGGGCGCGGCGGCCATGACCACATTGCGAAGCGCCGCGGACTTCATGATGCCGGTGGGCGCCGCAAATGTAAACACGGCCTCCTGGTCATAATCCAGCCGGTAGGTGAAACGGGTGATTTCCCCGTCCTCATAGATGGCGGAAGGCGCGCCGTAAGCATCCAGCACCTCTCTTGGGCCGGAAATGCCCAAAAGAACGCCGCCGGGCAGCAGCACCTGCGCGTTGGTCTCTTCCAATTCCACCGCGGCCAGCACGCATTTCTCCACTGGGAGCATGTCCCAGGAAGTGTTCACCATTTCGCCGGACAGCAAAACACCGTTTTTCTCCCAGGCGGAGGAAACGGTGCGCTGCTCGGGCTTTAGAAGTTCCTCTTCATTGCCGGTGTAGGTCCAGCCGGCTTTGCTCATTCGTTCATAGGTGCACGGGAGGGTAATGGATTCCCCGCCCAAGAGCACCTGAAAGCTGTACAGGTCTTCCCCGAGGGAGGCGGCTTCACCGAAAGCGGGCATCATACAAAGAAAGGTCATCAGGGGCAGCCAGCAGATCAGCGAACGAATCGCTTTTATCATAACCGGGACATATCCTTTCTTTCCCCAATAGAATCGGAAAACGCTACCTTATTCGACAACCGCAAAAAAACTCCTGCCGCGCTTCCGTTTTTTCTTTTGGGAAAGACGCCGCAGGAATATTCCGGGAAGGTCTAAAATTCAATTTTTCTGATTCAGGATGTCGGTGGAGAGCACCGTACCCACGGTCACGGCCTCCCGGCCAAAGCGGCTGCGCACGCTGTCGATGGCCGCCTCCAGCTTCACCTGCTTCTCCTGGCGCAAGGCTTCCGAAGGGAACAGGCTGATCTGGCTGCCGCCCTCCTCCTTCAGGCAAAGGCTTCCGGCCGTTACCGTCAGCGTGCGAATGGGCGCGCTCACATCCCAGGAGCGGCATAGAAGGGGCAGCGCAGCCTCGTACAGCTCCCTGGCGGTCGAGACGGCGCCGGGCAACTGTGCCTGCCGGGAGATGGTTTTCAAAGCAGGGTCCTTGATGTGCAAAGCGATGGACCGGGCCATCAGCCCATGGCGGCGCAATCTGCCCCCCACGCTGTCGCACAGCATCAGGAGGCCGGCCTTCATATCCTCCAGGCTTTGCAAATCGCGGCAAAAGGTGATGCCGTTGCCCACGCTTTTCACCGGGTCCCCTTCCCCGGGCCTTAAAACCTGGCTTTCATCCAAGCCGTTGGCCTGCTGCCAAAGGGACTCGCCGCCTGCGCCCAGCAGCCTTTTCAAGTGCTCCATCGGGGTATTGGCCAGTTCCCCCACGGTGGTGATGAAATTCTTGCGCAGGATCTCCCTGGCCGCCTTTCCCACATACATCATGGTTTCTACCGGCAGGGGATACAGAATGCGCTTATAGTTATCCCTGGTGATGACGGTAGTGGCGTTGGGCTTTTTATAATCCGACCCCATTTTCGCAAACAGCTTGTTGAAGGATACGCCCACGGAGATGGTGAGCTCCAGCTCCTCCCACACCCGAAGGCGCAGCGCATCGGCAATCTTCTGCCCTGTGCCGAACAGTTGCCGGCTGCCGGTAACGTCCAGGTATGATTCATCGATGGAGCAGGCCTCCACCTGGTCGGTATACCGGGCGTAAATCTCGTTGATCCTGCGGCAGTATTCCTCGTACTTGTCCCCATGGGGGGGCATCAAAACCAGATCAGGGCATTTGCGCTTGGCCTGCCAAATGGTTTCCGCCGTCGTGACGCCAAATTTTTTTGCCAGCTCATTTTTGGCCAGTATGATGCCGTGGCGGCTGTCCGGATCGCCGCACACCGCCATGGGCACCTTGCGCAGTTCCGGCCGCCCGATGCATTCCACTGAGGCGAAGTAGCTGTTGCAATCGCAATGCAGGATGACTCTGTCCATCCCCAGCCCTCCATTTAAAGAACGTTTGTTCTCATTATAGCACCAAAAAAAGAGAAAGGCAAGAGGGGAAAGCATTGGCGGCAGTACCGCAAAAGCGCCACGGTTTACCTGAGGCCATTGCCTTGTATTTCCTTCAAAAGCGCTTGCAGGACTGCGGCAAAAGCATCATCCTGCGCGCTGTTCCGCTTCCTGGGGCCCTTGACCCGGCCCCCGGCCCGCAGGCGTTTTTTTACTTCATGGCGTTGATTCAAAAGCGACAATATATTTTCCTCGGTATACATAAGCCCGTCCTGGCGCAAAACATATGCGCCCCGGGATAGGCACATGGCGGCCAGCCCATAATCCTGGGTGATGACGATATCCCCCGGAGCCACGCGGTTCACAAGCGCAAAGTCCACGCTGTCCGCGCCGCGCATCACCGTCACCACCTGCGCGTCCCTTCCTGGAAACTCATGGGCGCTGTCGCAAAAAAGCACCGCCGGCACATGAAATCCATGGGCGATGCGCAGGGCGATGTCCGTCACAGGGCAGGCATCCGCGTCGATAAGCAGGTTCATGGTTTGCCTTCCTCCTGCATAGAATGTCCCATCATGGAAAGGAGCGTGCGTCATGGAAGGAGCGCGCCATTTTTTCCCCGGCGGGAATACAAGCCAGGGATTTTACAGCAGGTTCGCCCATATTTTACCCAGGAACCAGGTTCGCCGCAAGATCATTTTAAAGGGAGGCCCCGGCGTGGGCAAAAGCACGCTTATGCGCCGCGTGGCCGAACATCTCCAGGGGATGCATCAGGAGGTGGAAGTCTTCCACTGCTCCAGCGATCCCGACAGCCTGGATGGCATTGCCGCCCCGGACATTGGCTTTGTCATGATCGACGGGACCGCGCCCCATGTGGTGGACCCGGTGCTGCCCGGTGCGGAGGATGGCATTTTGAATCTGGGGGAATGCCTCCGTGAGGAACAATTGGAAAAAAGCCGCCGCCTCATCCGCGATGCCATGGAGGAGATTGCCCGGTGCTTTTTGCGGGTGTATGATTACTTAAGCGCCGCCGCGCCGCTTCTATACGGCAGCACCAGGGAATGGCGGGAGCGGACGCCGGCCGGCGCCATGGAAGCATTGGCCCAGGAGATCTCGGAAAAATGGCTGACCGCAGGCGCCGGCCTGACCCAGGAAAGGGAACTGTTTGCCGAAGCCTATACCCCCAGGGGCTATATGACGTTTTTGCCCACGCTTTTGCAGGAGCGTGTGGCCTGCATCTCCGCTCCCTGGGGATTGTCGCCGCACCCGCTCCTGTCAAAAATCAGGGATGCTGCGCTGAACCGGGGCATTCCCGTGCTGGGGCTATACAATCCCCTGCTTCCGGGAGAACTGAGCCATTTGAATTTGCCCAGCCTGCAGCTTAGCATCGTAACCGGACCGGTGGATAAGCCGTCGGAAACGCTGAACCTTCAGGAGGCCTTATCCTTGAGCCAGGGGCTCAGCCGGGAGCAGGCCTTCAACCGCAACGCCCATGAGCTTTTGTTGCAGCGTGCGGTGGAAAGCTTGAAGGAAGCCAAGGCCCGGCATGACGATCTGGAAAAGTACTACGTCGCCGCCATGGATTTTGGGCGGTGGGAAAAAGCATTGGAGAAGGTAAAGGAAACGGTGGAGGCGCTGTCAGGGGGCTCTGCCCCCTGAACCCTCGCTTAAGGGATATATCCCTTAAGAATCCCTGTATTGGGGAAGTAATGGATCTCGAGAATCTATCCCTTTATGCCCGAAGGTTGACGCTGTCAGGGGTCCAGCCCCTGACAGCGTCCGCTTTAGGGGCTTGCTGCAATCACCGGCCCGCTTTTTGATGATCCCGTATCATAACACTTCCTTTTTATATCAATTATTTTCGGATGGACAGCGGCTTTTCTGTTGAGGCCGGGCATGGATTGTCCTATAATAGGTGCTGACGCAAAAATTTGCGGGCTGCCGGGCCTGCGGTTCTTAGGAAGCTGCGCCGGCCTGCCATG
>JAEWWY010000131.1 GCA_023458835.1 Bacillota bacterium | reverse complement strand
ACGCGCAGGAGGTGATCCGTATCGCGGAATCACTTTACCCGCAGGCGTGCAAGTGGATATTGGATACGATCAGGCAAGAGGCGAAGCTGTGCCACCTGTATGAGCAGATGGGCTGCCGGTTCACGGGGACCGGGAAGCACATCAAGGATGGCATGGATTTTGTGGACTATGCCGAGCACAATGGATAGACAAAAACAAAGGAGCTCGCATATGAAATCCATCAAGAATACGCACATTTACAAGCGGGGCGAAGGGTTTGTCCTCGAACTAGACGTATACTTGCCCGACGATGACGTGCGGGGACTCCCCGTTGTCGTCTATTTGCACGGCGGCGCGTTGATTTGGGGCAGCCGCGAACGGATCAATGAGGCTGAAATTGCCGCCTTTGCAAGCGAAGGGTTCGCTTATATCTCCATCGATTACAGGCTTGCCCCGGAAACAAAGCTCATGGATATTCAAACGGATATCGAGGATGCGCTCCAATGGGTACGGACGGAGGGCGCGAACATCTACGGCCTGGATGCCAGTCGAATCGTCGTGCTGGGCAAATCCGCGGGCGGGTACCTCGCGTTGTTGAGCGGAACGCTGCCTGTCCGGCCCAAGGCGATCGTATCGTTTTACGGATACGGAGACATTCTTGGGGAGTGGTATGCCGCTCCCAGCCCCCATTACCTCAAAAGCCCGCTTGTCTCGCAAGACGAAGCCGCCCGGTGCGTGACATCCGGCCTGCCGACTCAGGCCCCGCACGAAGGCCGGTGGAATTTCTACCTGCGCGCGCGGCAGACGGGGACATGGGCTTCTTTGGTCAGTGGGTATGATCCGTCCGAGGCAAGCACGGCCTTGACGTCGTATTGCCCTATCCGCAAAGTAGACGACCAGTATCCACCCACGTTTTTGCTCCACGGCTCGGTAGATACCGATGTGCCGGTCGAACAATCCGTGGCAATGCATGCGGCGCTAATTCGCGCGGGCGTTTATGCGCGGCTGCATGTCGAGCCGAATGCGGGGCACGGGTTTGACGCAGCCTGGAAGGATGCGCCGAACGAGCTTGGTCTTGTGTTTCAGTTTCTGCGGCAGGTCCTGTAAACGAATCGAAGTGCAGATACTCCCAAGATTTTTGCGGCTACAGCGACGGCGCAACGATTATGCAGGTGATCCATGCCAAGACCGGGCTTGTAACGTACGACGGATAAGCGCCGGAGACCTTCGCGGATTTACGGCATTGTGATTATATCTCTATCTCTATTCACACATGCAAATCCTTGACGCTATATACAAAGATGGTTCATTCTGCGATATCGGATGCGCCAACGGGTATTTACATGGAGATGGTTTGCAAATGTTCGGATTGAATATATCCCAAGGATTCATTGAGTTTTCTAAGAAAAGGCTTCCCGAGTGGCACAACAATTCAAAGGAGGTTCCCCTCATGTGTTATTTCCATAAAATCGTTGGCGAGCGCCTCTATCTTTCACCTGTTAACGTCAACGATGACGATGCTGAGAACTACATAAAATGGATGAATGATAAAGCTGTCGCAATTAATTTCGGTCAGTACAATCGGGTCATTTCATCTAAAAGCGATTTGAAATGGATTTATGAACCGGGGAGCGATATGCAGCGCTATGCTATGGTGCTCCTTGATGGTGATGTGTTGATTGGTTCCATCAGCATACACAACATCGATCATCTCAATCGCAATGCCTTTATCGGCATTTTTGTCGGTGATGAGGAACATAGGTGCAAGGGCTACGGCGCTGAAGCCATTCGGTTGCTCCTTGAATATGGATTTAAAACATTAAATCTTCACAATATTATGCTCACCGTCCACGCGGATAATTACGCAGGCATCGCTTGCTACAAAAAGGTTGGGTTCCGGGAAGTTGGGCGACTGCCCGAGTGGGTATTTAAAGATGGGCAGTACATCGACAAGATTTATATGGGTATACTGGCACGAGAGTTCGTGGGGTAAGGGACGCTGCACTGCAATCCCATAGTATAAGCATAAGGCGAAGCGGCCAGATTCCATTACATTGGAGGAATTATGAAAATAATATAAAAATATACAAACGGGAATTTGAAGGGCGGCGCAGTCATTGAAATCAGAGCAGAGCCTTTCTGTGTCAACGGTTGTATATATCTTGATGGGATTTATCCTTTTCTGGGCATTGCTGACCGATGCATGGGGATATAGCAGATTACTCTTTTCAAACGACAATGTAAAAATGGGTAGCTATTTCTATGGGTATGCGAGTAGAGTTGTTTGGTTGTCTCCTGCGATCGTGCTTATTCTGAGGAAAAGTGACGATCTATTTTATCGCTGGCAGGCACTGGTATCGAAGCCTAAAATCAATAAAGCGCTTCTCTTAACATTGGGCGCTATGACGATATACTGTTTGATCGGTATGCTTGCGATACATCGCGGGGTTTACTTTAACACAGAAAACCTTGCTTTAACGTTTGTCAAAATGTTGATTGTCGGAATTGTCGAGGAAACAGTGTTTCGAGGATTTGGTTACAATGCCTTATGCAAAATAGCATCAAACAAAATAGCAATGATATTATCTTCCCTTATGTTTGCGCTGGTACATTGTCCTGCCTATATTATTAAGTGTGTACTGTATGGGAGTTTTGATATTGGCGGGATGTTCGCGCAGTGTTCTATCGCGTTCCTTTTGGGCTTCTTGTTCTGTGCTTTGCTCAGAAAAAAGAAATCTCTATGGTTTCCTATTATTGCACACAGCTATTATGATCTGCTCAGCTTTCTGCTGATCTAAGTCAACGATATCTGCTACTTTTTCCTTTTCCTTGCATAGGAAGTAATACGCCCCGTCGTAGAACTTGATCGTCCTGAAAGAATGATCCAATACCCGGAACCGTTCCTTCAGCTTGTTCATATTCCGACGGATGCATATCATCATTCGCGCAGGCGCATGCTTGACCCTCCCGAAGGCATGGTAATGGTCAGGATGCCAGATTATGAACGGCACCTATTCCAAGAATGAAAACGACCACTATATCACACAGAAAAAACATTTGCCATGATAGGAATGATGGCATATCATACAATTATTGCATGTTAAACACACAATCCTCTTTTTCTGATATATTTGCATATTCCGTAACCTTTTCCTAGACCTGTGCATCTTATCAGTGTAATGCCATTACAAACGCACGCGTGGAGAGCGCTCTCCGCGCGGGAGGTGATTTCGCAGATGGACAGACAGACATTTATCCAACTGGCCATGGAACGAGAACAAACGATGTATCGCGTAGCGCGATCCCTGCTTCGCCAACCGGTGGATCAGCAGGATGCGGTGCAGGAAGCGCTGCTCAAGGCTTGGGCAAAGCGAGGTACATTGCGCGAAGAGCAATTCTTTCCCGCATGGATTGTGCGCATCCTCATCAATGAGTGCCATACCATCGGGCGCAAGCAATCGCGAATGGTGTTGGTAGAGACGATGCCGGAGGAGGCGCGGGTACAGGAAGACCAGATTCCTTGGGAACTTAACGCCATGGTGGACACACTGCCAGAAAAACTCCGGTTGCCTGTCATTCTGCATTATGCGGAAGGTTTTCCCTTAAAGGAGATCGCCTCCATGCTGCGCTGCCCGCTGGGTACGGTGAAAAAGCGGCTGCATGATGCACGATTAGCACTTCTAATGGAAACGCAACAAGACGAGGAGGCGCGGTCACGGTGAAGCAAAACGATATGAAGCATGTCTATACCCCGATTCCGCAGAATTTTCACGATGCGTTCTTTGCTGCCGCGCATAGCGTGAAGGAGGAACAATCTGTGATGAAACGGAAAACTTGGATTCTGGCTGTGGCGCTGGCAGTCGCGCTGATGGCCGGCACGGCGTTGGCGCTGGTGAATCACTATAGCGTTCGGCAGTATGAAGCGGGCGAAAGCCCCTCGGCAGCGTTTGAGGCCCATGTGGTAGAACTCGATCAGGCTTATGAGAACGACTACATTACCTTGCGGGTAGGCGACGCGGTATTTGACGGCAATGTCCTGGCGGTCGCGATGAATCTGACCGCCAAGGATCCTGCCAAGCCGGTTTATCTGTGCCCCAAGCTCACTGCCGTGTGTGGCGATCGTTCGTTGGGCCTGGATATTCAGGGCATGCGCGGCGACTTCATGTCCGGTTTTGTTTTCCCCAGCCTGCTGGAGGATAAGTTTGACGGGAACTACGGGTTTGACGTAGCGCTTTACGAGGATGAAGCGGATGGGGATATTACCTGGACATTCAAGCTGGGCGTATTCGCGCCGAACTGGCCGATCAAAAACGCTCCCGAGCATCCCATAGCTGGCAGTGCGGAAGATCCGGCTTACAAAGATTACATGCAGAGCTTCCGCGACGCATATGACCGCAAAGAAATTCTGGTGACTTGGGGAGATTCGCCGGTAGAATACGCTTGGTCACAGCCGCTCCCCAAGGGCATGACCTCAGAGGAATTTGCCGCGATGCCATTGGACGAAATGCTGCTGCGATCCGGCGCGTTTACCCAGGTGGATACCATCGAGTGCATTTTCACCACCAAGCTCCCCAAGGATTATCAAAAGGGCATTGGCGCCGGGCTGACTTTTCCCATGGATGCGTACACCGTGGAGTTTGGCGCCCTGGACATTTCCTTCATGCGGGTGAACTATGCGTTTGACCTGGTATTCCCCGCCGGTACATCCCAAGAGGAGGCGGATGCGCTGCTGCCTATCGTTTACAACCTGCTGGATCAGGACGGAAACGTATTGCGGATGAGCGCCTTCAGCAGAGTAGAGAACGTTGAAGCGAGAGCGGACGGTTCGTTGATTGGCCGTTTCACTGGAGAAGCTGCCTTCCATCTCAATCAACCCAAGGCGGTTCGGTTTGTGCCCCGCATGCTCGATGGCAATCAAGAAAAAACTGATGAAGCGCATGCGTTTACTGTGCAGATGATGAAGGAGAGATAAACGTGATGAAGAGAACATCATAATTGCCGCTGGTATTGGCAGCTTGTCTGCTGCTCCCGCTTAGTGCGGGGCAGCAGACATAGCAAAGCGGGTAGATGGGGAGGGAAGAAGATGAACAGACGGATGGCGCTATATGTCTGTGCACTCCTTTGTATGCTCTGCGCCTGCACAGGCCTTGCGGAGGATAGCTATCACGTTACGGAGGATAGCTTTCTGGCAGGCACGATCACGATCGACGGCACCGAGATCGTACTGGATGCCGTGTTTGATGATCACACAACGGAGCCTCTCATATATGTAAAAGTAAAGGCGGCGGATATTACCCAAGCCATGGTGGAGAAGGCAATCCGCCAGCATTTTACCATCGGAAAACAGTTTACCCATGGCAGCACACCCAAAGGTTGCTTTGCCTACTGGTCTTTGGTGAATAACTATTCACCAATCTATCCGGAGATGATGGATTATCACGAAATCTTGCCAGAGGTGCGAGATGATCACCTTCGTGCTGAAGTGGCGCGTTGCAAGGCGTTTTTGGATTCCCTGGGGATTGCTGCCGCCGAAGTGCCAGCATACGCTACATACGGCGAAATTCATGGATACTCATGGTCTCCCATTTCCCCGGAAGAAGCGCAAGCCCGCCCCAATAGCCCTTACGCCATTAAATTATTACTCACCGTTGAAGGTGTGCCCATGATGCCAAACACGGGAGGAGATCGGGGATCGTTGGATGGGGTGAATATGGATTACGTGATGAGCGACATGCCCTATGCCTATTTCAACTTTGCCGGAGATGGCGAGTTGCTGTCGGTTCACCTGTATGCCATGACCGTTGCGGAAACGCAAGAAGTAAAGGGCGATGTAATTCCTTGGCAGGAAGCGTTAGCGAATTGGTACCGATACTTTACGGAGGAGGATATGTTCCCCGATTATTTTGAAGGATGTGAAATACGAATCAAACGACTACAGGTGGTATGGCTGGCAAACTTTCATAATGTGCTTCGCCCCAGCTGGTATATTGAATTCTGCGCGTATGATCCACAAACTGGGGAAGTAGCGGCCTGGGATGATGCGTATACCACGTTCAAGCACGGAGAAGCCGGTGTGGATGCCATTACCGGGGAGCTATAAGCCCGGCAAGGGCTTCTATAAGAAGCATATTTTGGTATTGCCGGGGACTCTCAATCGGAACGAAACGCAAAGCAAGCATTGGTGGAACGCTATGACAATATGGCACAGGGTTCTTTTTTGGCCTGCCCTTACAGGAGAATGCGGGCTTCAGTGGCATCAAATTTGCTGATAACGTACAATAGGAGACCTGTTGAAAAAGGCAAAAGTTTCAGGCGGAATAAACGAGGGACCAGCCTTGATGCCGTTGCTGAAATAGATCTGGGAGGGAAGCAGGGCTCTGCTTCCCTGCCTTGGATGTAATAGTAGATTAATTCCGGGATGGTTCTCCTGTATGCTGCTCCTGACTTACATTTGTGGCATTCAAATCGAACTGCCGTTGTATTCTCTCCTTCAGTTGGGCAACAAAGCCCGGCGGTCCCAATGCTTTGACCGTTGGCCCGAAGCTGAGCACACGGATCAGCAGCTCGGTTTCCTCCGTTGGATCATGATAAATGCGGCACAGATAAGTGTTGCTGGATTCGTCATATTCGGTTTCCTTCCGGTAGGCCGCGAATTGAAGCATGGCCCGCTCCAGCGCGTTGCGCTCCGGGTAAATGCGCAGGAGAAGAAAAGGCTGCCTGGGAGATTCGGAGTAATACCGTTCAATCTGCGCGGCATTCAGGGAGGGCGGATTAGGCGCGGCTTCCAAACGCCGGATTCGGGACAAATTCAATATGGCGCGCCGGTTGCGCGTCTTGAAACAGGCCGCGGCCAACAGCCGGAACTTATCGTCCTTTGCGGAATAGTTCAGCCGCCATGGGGCATAGACGCCCCTCGTCAGGCACCCCTTGCCGCCCTCGTACTCAATGTATAGCGGTATGCGGTTTCTGGTCGCATTCAGGATGATGCGGAAGCGTTCGCGGTAGGCTGCGTTCCCATAGGGATCACCATCGGTGGAGGCATCATAAGCATGAAAATCATCGGGCTGGAACAGCGGCTCTTTTATAAGCGCGCTGCTGATCAGTTCTATTTGTGTATCATCAAGGAACAAGCGCATGCGCGGGTTGGCGAGCAAGGCCTTGAGCCAAGCCTGCTCCAGCATGCTTAATGGGCGTTCCGTATGGCTGGAAGATAGAACGGAGAAGAAGCGCCCATTCTCTTCAGCCAGCAACGGCCATTCGCCGGTAACCAGCTTGGGCAGCAGGTGAAAAGCGGTATCCGCAAAGCCGCTTTCCTGGATAATGATTTCGATATCTGCCCTTGTCGCGCCGCTGCCATGCGCGCGCTCCAAAATTCTCGCCAGCACCGTATAATAGCAGCCGTAGATCTCAGAAAACAGCTCCATGGTTAATCCTCCGCGTACATGGCTGCCATGCGTGCCATGTCGTTGTGAAAGCGGCGTACAACTTCCTCATTGGTGCTCTCCAGCGATAGGATGCGGCCGCAAAAGGTTTTGATCCAGGGAGAGGCTTCGCAGACATCGTAGGCCAGCTTGACGTAGCGCACGGTCTGCTCATCCAGCCGCTCAACAAAGCCGCCCCGCCCTTCCCGGATCAAACGGTCATAGACGTAGCCTTCGGTGCGCTCGTCGATGCGCAGCGTGATACAGAGCGTATCCCCGCGGCCGGCGCCGCCAAAGCTTACGCCCCAGACTTTATCGTAGTTTTCCGTGAGCTTCCGGCGCAGGGCATGGGCATCTGGATGCGGATCCAGCAATTCTACAGACAGTATATAGTCCAGCCGGAAACACAGGAACCGCTTGCGCGCCAAATGATACGCACAGACGTACCGGCGGCCGGAGGCGGCGCTGACAAAGATGCGCAGGGGCACTGCCTGGATCGTACCAACTTGGTGGGTCCGGACGCTTCGGTTGTCAAAGGAGATGGCCCTGTTTTCCCGGATGGCCTGCACCATGGTTAGTAATATACCGCTTTCCAGTGTGTGCACGATATAATGGTGCTTATAGCAAAACAGATCATTGCGCCGCCCCGCGTTGTCCAGCAGGAAGCTGCCGATTTCGCCGAAGGGAGCGGGGCCCTGAAAGAATGCGATCGCATTCCAAAGCGGGGTTGAATCCGGAAGCAGCGTATCGACTGTCAAGGGAGACATCGCATATATCAGGCTCTTTCCTTGCTTTTCGGCGCGCAGCAGGCCGGCCTGGACGTATTCATTGCACTTGTTGCGCAAGGTCTGGACATCAAACACCCGGCTGCTTCGCGCACATACCGCGTCGCAAAGCGGTTCAATAGCGGAAGGCCCCTGCCGGAGGCAATCCAGTAGAAGAAAATGCAGCAGCACATCGTTGCTGGTAAAGCTTTTGGATTTCCAGGCGCTGTACAGCGGATTTTCCGGCAGGCGGGAGGCGTCCAGCGATACGAAAACGCGCTTGCCGCCGGCGCCGTATATCCAGCCCATGGCGCTGCCCAGATAGCTTTCGATCCGCCGCCGCTCATTATCATAGGTGCGGGCGGATTTTTGATGGAAATCGGTACGCGACTTGAAGCCGTATACATAAAAATCCCGCATGTACCCGCGTATCTTTTCAAAGCTGCGGGTTAATTCCGAAAATCCGGCCATCGCCATGCCACCTCCCAACCTGAAAAAGTATATCGCAGGCAGGTAACATTTTCAAGTTCGCAAACTTTTTTACAAGATCATGGTGCCGTTTGCTGGTAAGATGAGCCCATTGAAAGCGAAACACCTAAAACGGAGGGATCCCAATGATCGTCATCGAAAAGGGCGGGCGGCAGGTACCAATCAAGGCCTGGATAGCGGACGGGCAAAGCCTGGAGGAAAGCTGCCTGGAGCAGGCGTACCACCTGGCCTCACTGCCCTTTGTTCACCAATGGGTGGCGCTGATGCCGGATACCCATCCCGGCATGGGCATGCCCATCGGCGGTGTGATCGCAACCGATGAGGTGATCATTCCCAACGCCGTCGGGGTGGACATTGGCTGCGGCATGGGCTTTATTGGCACCGGGCTGCCGGTCAGCATCCTAAGGGAAACACAAACCGGCAGCGGCAATCTGGTGCAGGGTATCGTGGGCGATCTGCTGCGCAGCATTCCGGTGGGATTTGCCCGTCATCACAAAAAACAGGCCTGCCAGACGCTGGACGCGGCTCTTTCGGAAATGGAAAAGTATGATGCCAACCCGGAATTGGTGGAGCAGATCGAGGCGGGATACTTTCAGGTCGGTACCCTGGGCGGCGGAAACCATTTTATCGAGCTGTAGGAGGATGACCAGGGCATGCTGGGCATCATGGTACACTCCGGGTCACGCAACTTTGGGAAACGAATCTGTGACGCGTTTCACCTCGCGGTGCGGCAGTTGAACGCCAATGCGAATGGTGAGGTGCCCGACGAACGGCGGCTTGCCTACTTGCCGCTCGCTAGCGAGGAGGGCAGGCAGTACTTGAATTGGATGAGTCTGGCGTTGGATTTTGCTCTGGAAAACCGTTCCCGCATGATGACCGTGGCGCAGGAGGTGCTGGAGCGGTGGGTATTTAGGTATGCTGGCATATCCTTCGACTACACCGAGCGCATCAACTGCCATCACAACTATGCGGCGAAGGAACGCCACTACGGCAAGGATGTCTGGGTGCACCGCAAGGGAGCAACCCGGGCGCTGGCCGGCGAGCTGGCGGTGATCCCCGGCGCCATGGGCTCCTATAGCTATGTAGTGGAGGGCTTGGGTAATCCGGAGAGCTTTTGCTCCTCCTCCCACGGGGCGGGCCGCCGCTATGCACGCAAAACTGCCATGGGGAAATTCTCCGCCGAGCAGGTGATGCTGGACCTGAAGGAGCAAGGCGTCATACTGGGCAAGCACAACAAGGCTGATGTAGCGGAAGAAAGCCGTTTTGCCTACAAGGATATCGACGAGGTGATGGAGCAGCAGCGCGACCTTGTGCGCCCGGTCAAGCGGCTGAAGACCATCGGCGTTGTCAAAGGGTAGCATTCCGATGATAAGGGCGGGTTCGCCTTTATGATACCAGCCTGTTTCTCCTGTCCGCAGGGTTCTGGATGCCCTCGGGGTGCCCAAGGCTTCCGCAAGGCATGCCGGAGAAATAGGCCGCGTGCGCGGCGCTTCCGCGCTCCAGATGACCGCAATACGGGGGTTCGATTCCCTCACCCGAAAGGGTTAGCGAAGTGGTATCGCGTGCGGCGACAAATGGTTAAGCTCCTCACGGAGCCGGGGTTCGAGTCCCCATCAACCCTGTCAAGGTTGACAAACACCCTTTTATGGCCGGCATCCGGCGCAATGGAACGCCAAACAGGCTTTCCGGCACGCAATATCCAAGCCGCCGGGCGGCGGGGATACCGCCGGCGCAAGCGCAACCCATGGCCATTCCGTCAAACTGCGCATCGCGGAAGGCAGCCGGTTGCGGGAGGCGCAGGCTAAACCATAGCCCCGCGGCGGGGATATGGATGCCGGCATGGAAGGGAACAAGAGAGGAGAAATGATTATGAAGGTTATGATTCGTGAAAATGAGCGCGGATTTTTGTTCCGCAAGGGCTTGTTTGTAAAGATGCTGATGCCGGGCGAGCATCGGGTTTGGAAGATCCGTGATGAGGCCTGCGTCAAGGCCATTGCCGATGGACCGGTGGAAATGCGCGGAATCGAGCTGGCTGTACTGCTGAAGGATGAGGCATTTGCCGGGTCCTGCGCCCGCGCCCAAGTAGGGGACAACCAACTGGCGCTGCATTTTGTGGACGGGCGCTTGAAGGACGCCCTGGGTACTGGAGAGTACCTGTTCTGGAACGTTTTCCATCAGCACACCTTTGAGCTGGTGGATATCCGCCAGCCGGAAATTTCAGGGCTGACCGCCGCTCAGATGCGGGTGATCGCATCCTCCTTCTATTCCAAATTGGAGGTGGAGAGCGGCTCTTGCGGCCTGCTGCACTACGACGGCGTCTTTCAAAAGCGCTTGGCACCGGGTACCTATTACTTTTGGAACGGCGGCTTGAAGGTGCAGGCGGCGGTCTATGATCTGCGCACCCAGGCGCTGGAACTGGCCGGCCAGGAGATTTTGACCGCCGATAAGGTGATGCTGCGTGTAAACTTTGCCTGCACTTACCGGATCACCGATCCGCAGGCGCTGGCGACAGAGGTCAGGGACCATAAAACGTTGCTCCACACTGCCGTACAGCTTGCCCTGCGGGAGCAGATCGGCAGGTTGCGCCTGGATGAACTGCTTTCGCAAAAGGAAGGCGCGGGTGCCGCGGTGCTGGCCAGGCTGCGCGAGAAGGAGCAGGCACTCTCGGTTGTGTTCGGCGAGGCAGGCATTAAGGATATCATCCTGCCCGGCGAGATCCGCGATATCATGAACACCGTATTGATCGCCGAGAAGCGGGCGCAGGCCAACGTTATCACCCGCCGGGAGGAGGCCGCTTCCACGCGCGATATGCTCAACACCGCAAAGCTGATGGACGAAAACGGAACGCTGTACAAGCTGAAGGAAATGGAGTGCCTGGAGCGGATCTGCGACAAGGTCGGAACCATCTCCGTCGGCGGCGGAGACCTGCTGGGGCAGCTCAAAGGACTGCTGACGGCAGGGCGGTAGGAAGATGGGGAAGGCGTTCGTGATTTTGAAAGCCTTCCCCGTTGGAAAAAGCGGATGTCTGTAGGGGGTGAAAGGAATGAAGCTGGAGCAAGGAATGCTGCAAACGATTCAGGCGGAGCTGCGCGCTGTGGAGCGGGAAGAGAATGTTAAAATCATACTGGCGGTGGAGTCTGGCAGCCGGGCCTGGGGTGTTGCCTCACCGGACAGCGATTATGACGTTCGCTTCTTGTATGTCAGACCGCAGAAGCATTATTTGCGCCTGGACAAGACGCGGGATGTTATCGAATGGAAGCTGGATGACGTGCTGGATGTCAATGGCTGGGATTTTAGCAAAGCCCTGCGG
>JAEWWY010000130.1 GCA_023458835.1 Bacillota bacterium | reverse complement strand
CCTGCAGGCCGGTCATGCATGCAGGATACAGGGCTTTGTGGAAAACATCCGCAATACGCGCTCAATGATGTTTCTGGTGATTCGCGACTGCACCGGGAAGGTGCAGGTCACATTTGAAAAGAAAGCGTATCCTTCGCTTACGGATACGCTGGAGCATCTCACGGTGGAATCCGTCGTTACGGTGGAAGGCGCTGCGCAGATGAACCCGGCCGTACATTTGAATGGCATCGAAGTGCTTCCCTCCCGCCTTTGCATCGAATCGCTGGCAGCTCCCCTTCCGCTTGCAAAGGATTCATCGATTGATGTGCGTATGGATTACCGGTGGCTGGACCTGCGCGGCGAGCGTGAACAGTTGCTGTTTCGTGTGCAGACATTATTGACCGAATCCATGCGGCGCTTCCTGCTGAAACAAGACTTTCTGGAGATTCATACGCCCAAGCTGATCGCCATGGCCAGCGAAAGCGGATCGGACGTCTTCGAGGTAAAGTATTTTGAGGGCAAGGCCTATTTGGCCCAAAGCCCACAGTTCTACAAGCAGATGGCCATGGCCGCCGGCTTGGAGCGGGTCTTTGAGGTCGGCCCGGTATTCCGCGCCGAAAAATCCTTTACGAACCGGCATGCCACCGAGTTCACCGGCTTTGACCTGGAGTTCTCCTATATCACTTCCTTCGCTGATGTCATGCGCCTGGAAGAAACGTTGCTGGCAGATGCGCTCCGGTGCGTAAAGGAAGTGTATGGAGGGGCTATCCAGCGCCTGTACGGCCAGGAGGTCATCGTGCCAAGCCTCCCTTTCCCGGTCATCACCCTTCATGATTTGTACGGGGAGCTTGAAAGGCGCTATGGCTATGTTGTGCCGGAAGCAGAAAAGGGCGATACCACCACCGAGGCCGAACAATTGGCCTATCGCTATGCCAAGGAAGCCCACGGCCACGAATTCCTGTTCATAACGGATTTCTCCTCTGAAAAACGCGCTTTCTACCACATGCGCAAAAATGGCGTGCCGCAGGGCTATGACCTGATATGGCGCGGTGTGGAGATCACTACGGGCGCGCAGCGCGAACATCGCTACAACCTTCTCAGGCAGCAAGCGGAGGAAAAGGGCCTGGATGAAGATGTGAAGTTTTACACCGAATTTTTCCGTTATGGCTGTCCGCCCCACGGCGGCTTCGGGCTGGGCGTAGACCGGCTGACCATGCTGCTTATGAATACCACCATCAAGGAAGCGATGTTCCTGTTCCGCGGACCGAACCGCATCACGCCATAACGATTGCACCCACAACCCCGCCGCAGGCCCGTGATGGGCCTGCGGCATTCTTCTTCCGTTTATTTCACGCTTTCTGTGCCGGATAAATATACGGAATCGCCTGTGTTGCATGCATGAAATCACCAGTATTTCCCGTCTGTATCATTGGCAGGATGCCGGCGATTTATCTGGATGATAAGTCAATGGTGCTTGAACCCGGTTGATTATGGGATAGGGAAGGAAGCAGACCATGAAAAAGAAGATCATCGCGTTGATTCTGCTCTGCGGATTGCTGGCATGCACGAACATCAGCCCGGCGCTTGGCGCTGATTATGGGACAGCTATTGTGGACGGCCTGAATGCAGACCGGGTCCATCTCAGGGAGCGCGCCTCCACAGGATCAAATTCGTTGGGCCTTTTCTTCACGGGCACCCAAGTCCTGTGTGAGTCTGATCCCGGCAAGGAATGGGTCAAGGTCACAATCGGAAGCCAAACGGGTTACATGCAGTCCGATTATCTGTATCAGGGGGCTAACCCAGGCAGCGTCAAATCCAAACAGCCCAAGGCATCAGTGACTAACAAAGGTACGGGCAGTTGGGTCAACCTGCGCAAAGAGCCATCCACTGGCGCGGCAGTGGCAAGCAAGCTATATCATGGGGATGCGGTCACCGTCCTTGGCCAGACCGTTACCAAATGGTACTATGTCAAGGCAGGCGATTTATACGGATATATCATGTCCGACTACCTGTCCGTCGGCGCTTCCGGTTCGCCTGATGCCCCCGCCTATGGGACGGCCGTTGTGGACGGGCGGAATGCCGACCGGGTCCATCTCAGGGAACGCGCCTCCACAGGGGCGAATTCGCTGGGGCTTTACTTCACAGGTACGAAGGTCCTGTGTGAATCTGATCCCGGCAAGGAATGGGTCAAGGTCACAATCGGAAGCCAAACGGGTTACATGCAGTC
Source organism: Bacillota bacterium (assembly GCA_023458835.1). Lineage (GTDB taxonomy): Bacteria > Bacillota > Clostridia > Christensenellales > Aristaeellaceae > JAEWAH01. Next base: position 14,716 of record JAEWWY010000130.1, on the reverse strand, counting down.
CGATTATCTGTATCAGGGGGCCAATCCGGGCAGCGTCAAATCCAAGCAGCCCAAGGCGGCAGTGACTAACAAAAACACGGGCAGTTGGGTCAACCTGCGCAAGGAGCCTTCCCCTGACGCGGCAGTGGCAAGCAAGCTATATCACGGGGACGCGGTCACTGTCCTTGGTGAGACCGCCAGCCACTGGTACTATGTCAAGGCAGGCGAGCTATACGGATATATCATGTCCGACTTTCTGTCCATTGGCTCTTCCGGTTCGCCTGATGCCCCCGGCTATGGGACGGCCATTGTGGACGGGCGGAACGCCGACCGGGTCCATCTCAGAGAACGCGCCTCCACAGGGGCAAACTCGCTGGGGCTTTACTTCACAGGCACGAAGGTCCTGTGTGAATCTGATCCCGGCAAGGAATGGGTCAAGGTCACAATCGGCAGCCAAACGGGTTACATGCAGTCCGATTATCTGTATCGGGGGACGAACCCGGGCAGCATCCAATCCAAGCAGCCCAAGGCGGCAGTGACTAACAAAAGCACGGGCAGTTGGGTCAACCTGCGCAAGGAGCCATCCACCGGCGCGGCAGTGGCAAGCAAGCTATATCACGGGGATGCGGTCACTGTCCTTGGTGAGACCGCCAGCCACTGGTATTATGTCAAGGCAGGCGAGCTATACGGATATATCATGTCTGATTTTCTGTCCATTGGCTCTTCCGCTTCGGGTCCCTCCTCCAAGGGATACCAGATGCTGCTTTATACGGCCCGGCCCAATCAAAAAAGCTCCATAAAAATACAGTATCCAAAATTCACCGGCGCCGGCTCCGATTCGTTGAACGCGCTGATTTATGCCAAAGTGCAGAGCTTCGCCCAAGACGCCTATTCGCTGTATTCCAGCGATACAGGCCTGACCATTGACTATCAGTCTGCGGTGACGCTGCATAACAAGAAAATCGCAAGCATGATTTTTTGGGGCTCCAGCTATGTGGAGGGCGGCAATCACCCGTTCGAGGATCTGACCGCGTTCAACATTGACTTGTCTTCGATGAAGGAAATAACGTTTGCGGATTTGTATACAGCCGACGGCGGTTTTGAACAGGTGTTTTTCAAAAAGGCCTTTTTCCCAACGAATCCGGTCACATCCTATGACGCGGCCAGCTTTTCCGAAATGCTCAAGCTTCAAACGCCGGAATATGAATCGGTAAGTCCTTTTAGCTATCCGGACGGCGTTTCCTGCTTCCTCAAGCCTGACGGCATTGTGCTGAGCATGGGCGCGGTGCACGCCACCGGAAACGACCACTTCGAAGCGCAGCTTCGATACGGCGATATTCAGCAGTTTTATCGGCTCCAGCAGAAGTATTGGGAAAATTAACGATGTCCCCTCTATATCGTTTCATACGGATCGGCCAGAGCGTTTTGTCCTTGGCCGATCGTTATGTTTAATATGTTTATGTTCTGGAATAGCAAGCACTTTTATATCCGGCTGTTTTCTATAATTAAGCTAAATTTGCTCCAAAAATAGAGCTTGAGGGCAGGTGTTGCAGTTGGCGCAAAGCATTAAGTCAGACAAAACCATAGGAGAAAACATAAAAAAGGCCAGAAACGCTTTGGGCATGACGCAGGAGCAGCTCGCCGCCAAACTGCAGATACTGGAATGCGACATATCACGCGGCACGTTGGCCAAAATCGAAGCCGGAATACGGCACATCTCGGTAGATGAAATCAATGCGATCAAAGAAGCATTGAATATGGGCTATGAAAACTTTTTCATTTCTGGCCAATGATAAACCTGATGCGCGTGGAGCCATATAAAAAGTAGCGCATGCGGAACCGCTGTCAGGCATGATGTTAAGGAGCATCCTTTCCGTTACCTTCCGCAGGCATGTATGATGCCTGTTTTTTGTTTCTTTTTATGATGACGAATTTGTCACCCGCAGGATGATCAAAACAGGTATAATAGAAAAAAGGGGGATGCCCATGAAGCGGATTCTATTGGTGGAGGATGATAGGACGATCGTCATCGGCCTGGAATACACCTTGCGGCAGGAAGGCTATGAGGTGAGCAGTTGCTATACGGCGGAGGCGGCTAGGGATATGATTGGGAAAGCGGCCTTCGACCTGTATCTGCTGGATCTTTCGCTGCCGGACGGCAGCGGGTACGATCTGTGCCGCCTGATAAAGGCCCGCACCAACGCGCCGGTGGTATTTTTGACCGCCTGCGATGATGAGGTGAATGTGGTGATGGGCCTGGATATGGGGGCCGATGACTACATCACAAAGCCCTTCCGCGTGCGGGAGCTGGTTTCAAGGCTGCGTACGGTGCTGCGCCGCTGCGGTTTGGAGGCGGGAGACCGGGATGAGCTGCATCTTGCCGATATTGTTGTAAATACCAGGCAAGCCAAGGTGACAAGGAACGGCCAGGAGATTCCCCTCACCGCGCTGGAATACCGGCTGCTGCTCACACTGGCTACCCACCCCAGGCAGGTGCTGAGCCGCACGCAGCTATTGGAGGGCATCTGGGATATCGCCGGGGATTTTGTGACCGACAACACGCTGAGCGTATATGTGAAACGCCTTCGGGAGAAGATTGAGGAAGACCCCCAAAATCCGCAGATCATACAAACGGTGCGCGGGCTGGGGTACAGGGCGGGTGACGGCTATGCGCATGTACCGTAACCCGGAGCTTAGGCGCTTTTTGGCGCTGCTCATCCTCCTTGGGGCGGCAGGGACCCTGGGCTGCTATTTCTTTGCGCAGGGCGCGGTGTACATTGCGGGCGCCGCATCCCTGGGCTTTATTTCCCTGCTGCTTGTCTATACCCGCAAGCGCTACGCGCAGATCGACAGGCTCAACGCCTATCTTTCCAGGATCAACCGCGGGGATGATTCCCTGGACGTGCGTGATAACAAAGAGGGCGAGCTGTCCATATTAAAAAGCGAAATCTACAAGGTAACCGTAACTCTCAGGGAGCAGAATGAGCTCTTGCTCAAGGACAAGAGCGCCATGGCCGATGCGCTGTCGGATATTTCCCACCAATTGAAAACGCCCCTTACCTCCATGTTCATGATGACCGACCTGATCTTGGATGCCGGGCTCACGGAGGAGGAGCGCCGCACCTTTACAAACCGCATCCGGCTGCAATTGGAGCGGCTGCAGTGGCTGGTATCCTCCCTGCTGAAGCTGTCCAGGCTGGATGCCGGCACCGCCCGGATGGAGCCCGCGGCCGTTGCGGCCAAATAGCTTTTGAACAGGGCCTTGGAGCCCTTGCGCATCCCCATGGAGCTCAAGGAGCAGAAGCTTACCCTTTCCGGGGATGAAACGACCCTGTGGTGCAGCGAACCCTGGACCGCCGAGGCGCTTTTGAACATTTTGAAAAACTGTGTGGAACATACGCCCGTGCAGGGGGAAATCACCATCGCCTTTTCCGAAAACCCGCTGTTCACCCAGATGAGGATCACGGATACCGGGCCCGGCATCGACCCAGATGACCTGCCCCATATTTTCAAACGGTTCTACAGGGGCAAGCATGCCTCCGACGATAGCGTGGGCATCGGCCTGGCCATGGCCGCCGCCATCATGGAGGGTCAGGGCGGAGCGGTGGAAGCCAAATCCCACCCGGGGCAGGGCGGGGAATTCGTGCTTCGCTTTTTAAGGCAGCCGCGGTCCAAATAGGCGCATTTTAGCTGCCTGGCGGGCGATTCAACCGCCCCATAATGCCGTATTCATGACAAAACTGTCACCGGGCAAGTCACCGGGCTGTCACGGTCGCGCCGTACAATGAAATTGTTTCAGGCGGCGCCAAGGGGCAGGCCCGTTTTCTATATGGCCCGCGGAAGGTTGGAGGAGAAGCAATGGAGCTTTTGAGAGTGGAAAACCTGACAAAGATATACGGCGCCGGGGAAGGTACGGTGAAGGCGCTGGACAACGTATCCTTCACCGTGAAAAAGGGAGAGTTCGTGGCCATCATGGGTTCCTCCGGTTCCGGAAAAAGCACGCTGCTTCATATTTTGGGCGGCGTGGACAGGCCTACCTCCGGCAAGGTGTTCTTGGACGACGCCGATATCTATGCGCTGGATGAAACACGCCTGGCCATCTTCCGCCGCCGCCAGGTAGGTCTGATCTATCAGTTTTACAACCTGATCCCCGTACTGAATGTGGAGGAGAACATCACCCTGCCGCTTTTGCTGGACGGGCGGAAGCCGGACCGTGAGCAGATGCAGGTCATCATGAACCTGCTGAACCTGGATGACCGGCTCGGCCACCTGCCCAATCAGCTATCCGGCGGGCAGCAGCAGCGGGTATCCATTGGCCGGGCGCTGATCAACAATCCGGCCCTGGTACTGGCTGATGAGCCTACAGGGAACCTGGACAGCAAAAACAGCGCCGACATCGTGCAGCTATTAAAAACCTCCAACCGCACGTACAAGCAAACGCTGATGCTGATCACCCATGACCGGAACATCGCGCTGCAAGCCGATAGAATCATCAGCATCGAGGATGGCCGCATCGTTGCGGATGAGGTGACGCGTTCATGAATATCATGAGGCGTTTCACGCTGCGCAGCCTTGCGCATAACAAAAAACGGACCGCCGTCACCATCATTGGAGTCATTTTATCGGTAGCCATGATCACCGCCGTGGCGGCGCTGACAGCCTCCTTCATCAGCCTGTTTCAGCAGAATGCCATAGAAAACGGCGGCAACTGGCATGTGAAGATCGCACAGATCCGGGCCAAAGATACGCAAACAATCTTGCAAAGCGGCTATGTTGAAGATTGCGCCTTCAGCAGAGATGTGGGCTACACCCCGATTGACGGCCTTGAGGATAGATTCTACTTTTTGAGCCAATACACCCAGGAAGGCTGCGCGCAAATGTCTATCCGCCTGATTTCCGGCCGGCTGCCGGAAAACGGCGGCGAGGTAGCCGTCTCCCGCCGGCTGCTGTCCGCCGGGCTTACGGTGCAGGCGGGAGATACCCTCTCGCTTCAGTCGGGCGCGCGGCTGGAAAAAGAAAGCGGCCTCCCCCTTGAAGCAAACGCGGCGCTGCAGGCGCGGGGGGATGCAGCCGGCAACCGCGTCATCACCGAAATCTTTGTACCGGGCGACTCCAAAACGTATACTGTGGTGGGCGTCATCGAACAGCCGCAGTTTGAGCAAAGCTGGTCGGCGGGCTTTGGTGTGCTGGGATATTTGGACCTTGGGGCGCTTGCCCCGGAGGATAAGCTGGATGTCTGGTTCACCGTGCCTGAAATTGGCCCGGAGATTTCCGAAAACGCAAAAGCCCTGGCCGCAAGCATCAACAAGACGGAATCCGACATCCGATACAATACCGAGCTGTTGCGATACTACGGCGTCATGGGCAGCGACAGTATGGCCCGGTTCGTGTACAGCATGATGCTGGTGATGATCGGCGTGATCGTGGTGGCATCGGTATGCCTGATCTACAACGCCTTTGCCATCTCCGTAGCCGAACGGGCACGGCAGTTGGGCCTTTTATCCAGCGTAGGGGCCACCCTTGCCCAGAAGCGTTCCAGCGTTTACTTTGAGGGCTTTGTCATTTCGCTGATCGGCATCCCGCTGGGGATTGCCGCCGGCGTTACCGGCATCGCCGTTACGCTGCATTTCCTCCGGCCGCTGCTGGGCGCCGTGCTGTATATGGAAAGCAGCGTGGAGCTGGCTCTGCAATTGCCTTGGTGGGCCGTTCTGATTACGGTGGCCTTTTCGCTGGTCACCATCTTCCTCTCGGTATATCTCCCGGCCCGGCGGGCTTCCCGCATTACCCCCATGGAGGCTATCCGCCTGTCCAAGGAGGTCAGGCTCACCGGCAAAATAGTGAAAACCTCCCGCTTGACCCGAAGGCTCTTTGGTTTTGAGGCGGAGATTGCGCTGAAAAATTTAAAGCGCAGCAAAAAGAAATACAGGGCCACCGTCGTGTCCCTGGTGATCAGCCTGGCTCTGTTTCTGACCGTATCCCAGTATATCTCCCTGATCCGCGTCACAGCCGGCGCCATGGATGAGGGCTACAATTACGACATCTCCCTGGATTACCCGCAGATAAACGAGGCCGTGAGGGAGGCGGCAAACCGTGAGATCGCGGCGCTTGCGGAGGCCGGCGGAATAGTATTCTCCGACAGGATATGGGGTGTGGCCGACATCCCCCCTAACCGGTTCACCGAACAGGCGAAAGAGATATTGGGCAGTGGATACGGGCGCGGCGCCCTCAATGAATACTCCCTGGGCCTTGTAGCACTGGATAAAAAAGCATTCGAGGCGTATGCCGCAAGGGTTGGGATCGATGCCGACCCGTATCTCAATCCGGCCCATCCAAGGGGAATCCTCATCAACTACGGCGTTGCGCGCGTGCGTTTGGAGGATGGCAGTGAAAAAAAGGTGGCGGGGCCGATCCTCCACTTTCAGTCAGGAGATACGCTCCCCTTTTATTTCATGTCCCGCAACAAGCAGCCAGATGGCATGCCCGCGGAGATCACCATCGGCGCGCTGACCGGCGAACGTCCCATGGGCGTTGTCATACCCTCCTTTTACTACACGTGCATGGTGGTGAGCCAGCCTGTGCTAAGGGCGGTGGCGGAGGAGATGTCCGGGGGAGACGGGGAAGGCTACATACAGCATTCCGTACATTTGACCGCCGCACGGGATGACCTGAAGCTGGAAAAGAAATTGAACGATATTATGGATAGCAGCAACATTCTGGAATACTATCTTTTCAACATTCACAGCGCGGCGCGGACGGAGAGAAACCGCAACCTGTTCCTTGGGGTTTTGGTCTACGGCTTTATCACCCTCATCACCCTGATCTGCATCGCCAATATTTTCAACACCGTTTCCACCAACATTGCCCTTCGGCGCAAGGAGTTCGCCATGCTGCGCTCGGTGGGGATGACCCCCGGCGGCTTTCTGAAAATGATCCGGTACGAAAGTATCTTCTACGGCTTGAAGGGGCTTATGTATGGGCTGCCCCTGAGCCTTTTGATGGCCTGGCTGCTCTTTCGCATCAACACAACCGTCATGGACTTTGCCTTCACCCTGCCCTGGAAAAGCTATATTGCCGCCATACTGATGATCCTTACGGTGGTCATAAGCACCATGCTCTACGCCTCGGCCAAGGTCCGCAGGGAGAACATCATCGAAGCACTGAAGGAAGAAAACATGTGATAAGCGGACATACGCCGGGCTTCCTTCCGGCGGGAAAGCGGGGTGCCCGTATGCAAAAGGAAACCTTGGGCAGGTGCTATGTAAAACACCGGCTGTACATGTACCGCCTGGCTTATGCAAGGCTGCATAACAGGATGGATGCGGAGGATGCCGTTCAGTCGGCCTTTTTGCGGGCCGTCAGGTTTTGCGAGCGCTTGGAAAAGGATGATTCCTTCCTGCCCTGGCTGATCCGCATCGTTCTGAACGAGTGCAACAACATCCGAAGGATCAGGCTGCGCCGGCCTGAAGAATTGGCGGACGAAAAGCTCGCCATCATGCCCGCCCCGGGGGTGGAAGAACGCGCCGTGCTCCGCATGGACTTGAGCAATGCTTTTGCCTCGCTGGAAGACCGGTACCGCACGCCTATTGTGATGCTTTGCCTGCTTGGCTTTACCTCGGAGGAGACCGCAAAACATCTGCATGTGACCCGCAGCTCCGTCAGCGGCATGGTGAGAAGGGGCAGGGAAAAGCTCCGCGCGGCCATGTAACCAGGCAGAAGGCTGACCGGCCTTGCAGGAATACCGGATAATTCAAGCCGGCCAGCCCCGTTTGGCCTTTGGTGTGCAAGGCATGTGCCTCTTTGCGGCATTGCGCGACCGCCGGGAGGGAAAACTCTTAAGGGCGGTAACGGCCATGCTTGCCCATGCGGAGCAATCGTAGTACAATCATTTTGTCATTGCGGCAAACAGGAATTTCAAATACGGCCTGCATGTATTCCGGAAGATGAAAAGCAATAAGCCGCAAAGATATCTGGCGGCAAAGCAAGTTATGTGAGACCCTATGGCGAATACGATAGTAAGGACCTCATATGCGTTTACATGGTATTGCAATCTTTACCCTGCGGGCGGCGGGGTTTGCGGCGATTGTCTGCGGCATATACGCGCTGGCCTGCCGAATACGCGGCAGGGCGCTCTGTGCCGGACGGCTGCTTTCCGTGTTCTACATCGCATCGCTGGTCGAGATTACCGTACTGCGCGGCGGCGTAGCGTGGAGCGCCCTCTTTGATTCCGAGCGTTTCGCGGCGCAGTGGATGCCCTTTCAGACGACGCTGGACGAATTCAAAAGCGGCGCGTGGCCATTCATCTACCATGTCGGCGGAAATCTCGCGTGGTTCATCCCGCTGGGATTGATCATGCGAAGGAAATCCGCCTGGGCAGCGCTGCTTGCCGGAATTCTGATTTCCTCCGCGATTGAATGCCTGCAGTGGGTACTTATCACCGGTATGACGGATGTAGACGACGTGATCCTCAATACCTGCGGCACCTTGACCGGTTACTTGCTGTCCAGGAAAATTCAGAGGCATGGGAAAACCGAACAGGCAAGTATACAACGGAACAGATGACAACGGAATAAACGGAAAATTCCAAATAAACGTAAGGAGTATATGGTAATGAACGAAACGCTGAAAGTGATCGCGCAGCGGTATACCTGCCGCGATTATAAAAGTGAGATGCCGCCGGATGACATCCTTCAGGCCATCGCCGAAGCGGCGATAGCGGCCCCCAGCGGGATGAACCGCCAGGCGTGGCGGGTGATTGTCGTAAAGGACAGGGATTTGATTCGGGATATGGAATCCGAAGGAATGGCCTATCTGGCGAACATGGAAGACAAGTCTTCCTATAACAGGATCATGGAGCGCGGCGGCAGGCTGTTCTATGGCGCGCCTTGCATGATCGCCGTTCCGATTGATCCAGCTCAATATGGCCCCGCGTTGATTGACTGCGGCATCCTGTGCCAGAATATTGCGCTGGCCGCGACATCGCTGGGAATTGCCAATACGATGTGCGGCTTCGCCGGCCTGGCGTTCGCCAGCGGCCTGCGCGCGGAGGAATTCAGCAGGCGGCTGGGCTTCCCGCAAGGCTATGCGTTCGGTTGTTCGGTGCTGTTGGGATACGCGAATACAACGAAACCGCCTCATGTGCCGGATAAGGATAAAATCATATTCCTCCAGTAAAGTAGGTTTATTCCAATGGCTCGAGGAAAGGCGGGGATTTTTCAATGGCTGTGATCACGCCGAATTTCAATTTCGCAGGCCGCTGTGAAGAAGCGATCACACTATATAAGGAAGCCTTTGGCGCAAAGGTTGGGTGCCTTTTGCGATATTCCGGCCGCAACAAAGCGGATTGGGACCAGGCGCTGACGCCGGAGCAGGAAAATTGCATCTATCATGCGGAGCTGTTGATCGGCAGCCAAAGGATCATGATGTGCGATAATCTGGATGTTCCGTTTCAAAAGAGCATGGCCCTGTCCCTCACCGTCACCTTTGATACGAAAGAAGAGGTGAAGCAGGCATATGAGATTCTGCGCGAAGGCAGCGAGACGATCTATCCGATGCACAGCACGACTTACAGTTCCTGCTCTGTTGCATTCATCGACCGGTTCGGCTTTCGATGGGGATTGATGACCGAACAAACAGAACGGTAAAACCGGAAACATAAGCATGGCGAATGCAAACTACAGGAATGACAGCATCAGGAACAAGGCGCCGCACAAAAGATCCGCCGCCAGGCGGCAGAAATCCTTCTCATTCTCCTCCATCTCATCAAAGCTGACCACGGCCTCGTCCACGTAGTCAATCATATCGCCGTAGGTGCGCTTTGGCTTTCGTTTCCACTCGAAAAGGCGCTTGTCAAAGACGGGCATTTTTATGCCGTCCAGACGCAGGTAGGCCATCCAGCCCATCACCAAAAAGAACACGCCAAGAAACAGAAAAGCAAAGGTCCGCAGGGGCAGAGCCGATTTGATATTGACGAATTCATTCCACAAAAGTGCTGCCGTCAGGCCCAGAATCACCCGTATGAAGGCCATATGGGCAATTGGGCGGATCATATGCCTGTGGAAGAGCTTTCTGCGCGGTTTCTTCATATTGATTATTCTGCGCCCTTTCTTGCATTGGACTTCAGTTATTATACATCCGGCCGGCGCATTTATCAATCCATGCGTGCCGGCGTACAGCATACATAAAATGCATAAAATGACCGATCCCTCCAAGCGGAAATGCAAATTTGACTGGTAAAAGTTTGCTTGAACGCGATGATTTGCATGTTTACCCTTTCCTTATGGAGTACTTTGATTGTTTTTATTGACAGCGTGAATGCAAGTATGTTACAATCAGGAATCAGAGGGGTAATGGCGCCGCGGATGATATTGGCGTCACTTTTTTACCCATGGATAGTAAGGAGGAAGATACATGAAGAAGGTTTTTGCCCTCGCCCTTGCTCTATGCATGCTGCTGAGCCTCGCCGTGACGACCGCCAGCGCCGGCGAACTCAAAGAACTGCGCACCTACGAGACTTCCAACCGTGAGATGGAAAGCTTCAACATCCTCGCCTCTCAGAGGGCCGCGGACTCGAACGTGCTGACCAACTGCTACGACGGCCTGCTGACCAACGATCCCAAGGGCGCGTTGGTGCCCGCTGCCGCCAAGGACTGGAAGAGCGAAGATGAGGGCCTGACCTGGACCTTCATTCTGAATGACGGCATGACCTGGGTCGACAAAGACGGCAACGTCAAGGCCGACGTGGTGGCTGAAGACTGGCTGTGGGGCCTTGAGTGGGTCCTGAACTTCGCCAAGAACGATTCCGCCAACACCTCCATGCCCATTGAGATGATCGCCGGCGCCAAGGAGTACTATGATTACACCAAGGCCCTGGCCGAAAAAGACGGCGCCGCGGCTGCCCAGGCCCTGAACCTTGACAAGTTCAAGGAGATGGTGGGCCTCTCCGCTCCCGATGAGAAGACCCTGGTCTACACGTGCGTGGATAAGCTGAGCTATTTCCCCACCCTGACCACCTACAACTGCCTGTACCCCGTGTCCGGCAAGATGCTGGAAGAACTGGGCGTAGAGGGCTACAAGGCCGTGACCTGGGAGAATGTGTGGTATTCCGGCCCCTATCTCCTCTCCTCCGTCATCCTGCAGAACGAAAAGACGCTGGTTCCCAATCCCCACTACTACAACGCCGCGAATGTCAAGGTGTTCGACTCCGTCACCATCAAGATGGTCGAATCTCTTGAGACCGCGTTCACCCTGTTCCAGACGGGCGAATTGGACCATGTGACCCTGAGCCAGTCCAACCTGGCCACCATCCATGGCAGCGAGTCCAACGAGTTCTACAAGAACCTGTCGGAAGCCCGCCCCACCAAGTTCTCCTATCAGTTCCACCTTTCCTATGACAAGAAGCTGGAAACCGGCGAGCCGGATGAGAACTGGAACAAGGCCATCGCCAACGATGCCTTCCGTCTGAGCGTGTACTACGGCCTGGACCTCACCACCTTCCTGGCCCGTACCAACGCCATCAATCCCCTGTCCTGCCAGAACTTTGCGTACACCTGCAACAACGTGTCCGTCAATTCCGCGGGCGTGGATTACACCCAGTTGGTAAGGGATGAGCTCGGCCTGCAGTATTCCAAGGAAACCTATGCCCGCTATGATGCCGACAAGGCTGCCGCTTACAAGAAGCAGGCTATCGAAGAACTGACTGCCCTTGGCGTAACCTTCCCCGTCTCCTTTGATTATTACATCAAGGGCGACAGCCAGACCGCCAAGGATAGCGCCGAAACCTTGAAGCAGGTTTTCTCTGATTTCCTGGGCGATGACTACGCGGTTTTGAACATCAAGACCTACGTGACTTCCCAGGAAAAAGAGGTCGTACAGCCGCAGTTGGGTTCCCTCTACCACAATGGCTGGGGCGCCGACTTCGGTGATCCCATCAACTTCCTTGGCCAGGAGACCTACGGGGATGACAACGCCTATTATTCCCAGGTTTACTCCAAGATCAACAATGCCACCGATGAAAAGCTGATTGAGACCTACAAGGAATTCACCCGTCTGGTGAATGAAGCCAAGGCCACCAACGATGATCTGGATGCCCGTTATGCGGCGTTCGCCAAGGCCGAAGCCTATATGCTCAGCCATGCGCTGGTCATTCCCACCATCTATGATGTGCCCTGGCAGTTGACCTGCATCAACGATTATTCCAGGATCTATAGCGCTTACGGCATTCAAAACATGCGGTATGTGAACTGGGAGACCAACTCCGACATCTACACCACCGAGGAGTATGCCGAGCTGGCCGCCAAGTAAGTAATCCTTTCGAGCGTCCGATAAACAATGAGGTTTCCGGGGAGGCTCCTTCGGGGGCCCCCCGGATTCTTTTAACAGCTTTCAGGAAAGTCAGGGTGGTATGGGATGGCCAAATACACGATCAGGCGGCTGCTGCAATCCGTTCTCACGGTATTGCTTGTGGTGACGGTTGTTTTTCTTCTGCTTCGCCTGTTGCCTACCGATTATTACTTCACGGAGGATGAGCTGATCAAGCTCACAGCCGCACAGAAGCATGACAGGCTGCTGGCCGCAGGGCTGTTGGATCCCCCGCTGACGCAGTTGGGCCGCTTCTTTCAGAAGCTATTTACTGGGTTTGACCTGGGCCTCAGCCGCCGCATCCAAGCCAACAAGCCTGTGGTGGCTTTGATAGGGGATAGGTTTGCTATCTCCATGCGCCTGGGGCTGATTGCGTTGGGCATTTCCCTTGCCATCGGCGTTTCCTGCGGCGTGCTGCAGGCACGCTTCAAGAACGGCATCTTCGATCACGTCGGCACAGCGTATACCGTGTTTGTCAATGCCGTGCCGCATCTGGTCTCATTTTCATTGATTTTGACCTTCGGCGCCCGGGCGCTTGGCCTGCCCTCGCTGTATTCCATGCGAAAACCTGGCCCCTCCTCCATTTTGCCGATCGTGTGCCTTGCAATGACTTCCATCGCGGGCTACATGCTCTGGACGCGGCGCTATATGGTGGATGAGCTGAATAAGGACTATATCCGCCTCGCCAGGCTGAAGGGGTTGTCCACCCGCAGCGTCATGTTCAGGCACGTTCTGAAGAACGCCTTCGTGCCCCTGGCCCAATACCTGCCCTACTCTATTTTGCTCACCGTCGGCGGTTCGCTGCTGGTGGAAAGGTTCTTCTCCGTGCCGGGCATGGGCCCGCTGCTCACCGACGCCATCGGCCGTTATGACACCAACGTTGTGCAAGGCGTCGTTATGCTGTATGCTTCCTTGGGAATTCTCGGCGTGTTCCTCGGCGACGTGCTGATGACGCTGATCGATCCCCGTATCCGCCTGATAAGCAAGGGGGAGACGCGCTGATGAACAGGAAGATTGTAAACCTGGCGGTCGACAAGAACGCCATAGAGGCCGGCACGGATAAAAAGTACGTGCATGACCGCATCTATGTGAAGGCCCGCGCGCAATTGCCCGAAAAGCAATTGTTTGAATACGCTGAATACCGCATGCAGGATGCCGAGCGTACCGGCTATTCCGAGTACTCCTATTGGAAGAGCGTATGGCGTAACTTTTTGAAAAAGAAGTTTGCCGTGATCATGCTCGCCGTATTCCTGCTGTTGTTTGTTTTTACCTTCGTGGCAGCCGTCATCGGCAAGTATGACGCGCTGCACCTGCGCATCGACAATTCCCTGATGTTCACTTCACCCGATGGCGAATTCTGGTTCGGTACGGACAATCTGGGCCGTGATTACTGGGCGCAGGTGTGGTACGCCACAAGAACCTCCATCCTCCTGGCTGTATCCGTTGCCCTGGGGCAGATTATTCTGGGCGTGATCATCGGCCTTCTATGGGGCTATGTCCGCAAGCTGGACCGTTTCTTTACCGAGGTATACAACTTGATCGACAACATCCCCACCATCATTTACATGACGCTGATTGCCCTGATGGTCGGCAAGACCTACACCATCATGGCCATCGCCATCATTGGCCTCGGCTGGCTGGCGCCGGCCCGCAATGTACGCAATCTTGTATTTATATACCGGGACCGCGAGTATAACCTTGCCTCCCGCTGCCTGGGCACCGGCCTGTGGCGCATCCTCACCAAGAATATTCTGCCCTACCTTGTCAGTGTGATCATCCTGCGCCTGGCACTGGCCATCCCCAATACCATCGCCTATGAAACGACGCTGGCATACCTTGGGCTGATGGATATTTCCACTCCATCCCTTGGCATTCTGCTGAGGAACGCCCGGAGCTACTTTTTGGATTACCCTTACCTGCTTGTTTTCCCTGCCGCCATTGTGTCCGTGATCACCGTCACCTTCTATCTGGGGGGCAACGCTTTCTCCGATGCGTGTGACCCGCGCAACCATGTTTGATAGGAGGTGCCGCAAATGAGTGAAATGACGAACAGCCCCGAAAGCATACAGGATATCAACTTTGAAGCGCGCGCCAAGCACATCCTGTCCAGTGAGCCGATCCTGTCCGCCAGGGACGTAGAAGTAACGTTCACCCTGCGGGGCCAGCGGCTGAAGGCCATCCGCGGCGCCTCGCTGGATTTGTATGACGGCGAGACCCTTGCCATTGTGGGAGAATCAGGCTCCGGAAAATCGGTGTTTGCCAAGTGCTTCCTGGGTATGCTGGACAAGAACGGCGCTATCACCGGCGGAACCATCATGTATGACGGCCAGGACCTGGCCAAGTTCAGCACCGAGCGGGAATGGCGCATGATCCGCGGCAA
>JAEWWY010000129.1 GCA_023458835.1 Bacillota bacterium | reverse complement strand
GTCTTGAGCCCCTCCTTGGCCCCTTCCAGGAACGCATCATACACAGGCACCCCTTTTATCAGCCCGGCCCCCACAATGAACAGTATCAGCCCCGGCAGCACCCATTTATCCATCCGCATGATCCCTTCCCCGCCCCTGCAGCAAGAAGCAGCATATAATGCCCGCGGCGGTAGAGGCAGCCGTAGCGACCAGGGTGGGAAAAATAATGGCGCCGGGATTTGCGGAGCCCATCACCATCCGAAGCGTCATCACGGTGCCGGGGAATAGCTGTACGCTGGAGGCGTTCAGTACCAGGAACATGCACATGGCCCGGCTGGCTGTTTCGATGTTTCCATTTTCCTGGGAAAGCAGGCCCATGGCTTTCACCCCCATAGGGGTAGCGGCATTGCCCAAACCCAGCATATTGGCAGACAAATTCATGGTAATGCTTCGCAGCGTATCTTGTCGTTTTATGTCGGGAAATAGGAAGTTCAGCACCGGCCGCAGCAGCTTTGTGAGCCCCTCTACCGCTCCTATGCGCTTTAGCACTTCCATCAGTCCGCACCAGACGGCAAATCCCCCAGCCATTTTGAGTATGATGGAGACGGCCTCCACAGCGCCCTGAATCATTGAATCATTCAATTGTTCAACCATTCCCCCGAAGAGGCCAAAAAGCAAGGCGAGAACTATCATTCCACCCCATATGGCATTCATCATCAGAAACCGCCGCCATTCGTTAATTATTTACTGCTTCGCAAATAATCCTGAAAATGGTATTGACAGTATCATACAAAGCAGATAAAATATTGTTAGTTCCTCAATTAATGTAGGGCTTCCGGAAAGGAGGGATTCCATGAAGTCCACAGGTGTCGTCCGCAAGCTTGACGAACTGGGTCGAATTGTCATTCCCATCGAGCTGCGCAGGACTATGGACATCGCCATCAAAGACACACTGGAGATTTTCGTTGACGGTGATCAAATCATCCTCAAGAAGTATCATCCGGCATGTATCTTTTGCAATGATGCGCGTGATGTCATCCTGTACAAAGGGAAATTGGTGTGCAAAACCTGCCTTGAAGAGCTTAAAAAGGGCTGATGCATCCACTCCCCCAAACCCTTGGGAAGGCTATCTGTCAAGGTGCTGAGGTTTTGAACGGTTCATTGTATGGCCCCTTGCAGGTAAAAATGCCCCTTGCTTTTGCAAGGGGTATTTTTACGATGTATCTATATCACGCTTCCCCATTCCCCATGGCGATTTGTGACAGTATTCCCGGCTGAAGCAGCCGCATGCGCTTGTTGCCACAGGCCGCAAGGAGGCCTCTTTCCTCCATTTGCCGAAGCTTGCGGCTCATGGTCTCCCGGGCAATGCCCAGGTAGTTGGCCATGCCCTCCCGGCTCAAGGGCAGTTCGATCTCTGGTCCTTCGGGGCCTTCCGTACCATACTTTTGGGAAAACTCCAGCAAAAGCGCGGCGATCCTGGCATCCACCCGGCTGCTCATGGAGCTTTGCAGCACATTTTCCAACTGAATCACGCGGTTGCCCAGCTCCTCCACCAATTGCGCAGCCATTTGCGGGAAAACGGTCAGCAGTTCTCTGAAATGCCGCCTGGAGAACAACCAGGCTTTTACGGGCTGCAGCGCCTCCACCGAATAGGCGGACTGCCGGTTTCCAAACAGGTGCAGTTCACCAAAATAATCGCCTTCCGAAAGAATCGATAATATCTTCTCCCGGCCATCCGCCGAAATTGTACAGACTTTGGCCCTTCCCTCCAGAATCACGGTGAACGACTGCGGTATATCTCCCTGTGTAAGCAGCCGCTCTCCTTTTTCATAGGTACAGCATATCATATGGTCCGCCATGCTTTTCAACTCGTCATAGCTCAGCGAGGCGAAAAGAGGCACTTTATGCATGCACAATTCCCGTAAACAATCCTCGCAGTCCAAATTGCAATTCATGGGCTGACCTCCCCTTTCTTCACATGGTATACTATACGGGCAAACACATTTTTCTGTCAACACAGGCGGAGAATTGTGATTTTTATCACGGCATGGCAGATGTGAATTTTGTACAATATAGTAGCAACTGCCCATGCCGTAAGAGGGAAGAGGAAGGATGAATGAGCGTTTTGGAAAGAGAACTCAATACCCGTGGATTTATTGTTGCCAATTACACACCCTATGATGGTGATGAAAGCTTTCTGGCCCCGCCTACCGAGGCTACCCGGCAGCTTTGGGAAGAGCTTTCAGCCCTGATGCGGGAAGAACATAACCGCGGCGGCGTCTATGACATTGATGAAAACACCATTTCCACCATTGTTTCTCATGATCCCGGCTACATTCATAAGGAATTGGAAAAGATTGTCGGTTTGCAAACGGATGCTCCCTTAAAGCGGGCCATCATGCCCTTTGGCGGCATCCGCCTGGTATATACGGAGCTGGAAGCCTATGGGCGCAAGCTGCCGGAGGGGATCGCCAACATCTTCAAATACCGCAAGACCCATAACGACGGTGTGTTTGACGTATATACGGATGAAATGAAACGCGCGCGCCATAGCGGCATCATCACGGGCCTGCCCGATGCCTATGGCCGGGGCCGCATCATTGGTGACTACCGCCGCGTTCCCCTGTACGGCACGGAATTCCTTATTGAGCAGAAAAAACGCGCCAAGCAAGCCTATGTGTTTGACGCCATGGATAGCCCCGCCATCCGCCAGCGGGAGGAAATGAGCGAGCAGATCCGCGCGCTGCAGGAGCTGACGGAAATGGCGGCTTCCTATGGCTTTGACATCACCCGCCCCGCACAGGATACGAAGGAAGCCATCCAGTGGCTGTACTTTGGGTATCTGGCTGCAGTGAAGGAACAAAACGGTGCAGCAATGAGTATCGGACGTATTTCGACTTTCCTGGATATCTATGCGGAAGCGGACCTGAAAAGCGGACGCTATACCGAGGAAGAGATTCAGGAGTTTGTAGACCACTTCATCATGAAGCTGCGCATCGTCCGCTTTCTGCGTACGCCCTCCTATGACGAATTGTTCAGCGGCGACCCCACCTGGGTCACGGAAACGCTGGGCGGCATGTGCCAGGATGGGCGGCCCATGGTGACCAAGATGAGCTATCGCTTCCTGCATACGCTTACAAACCTTGGCCCGGCCCCCGAGCCGAACCTCACGATCCTGTGGAGCCAGCGGCTGCCGGAGCACTTCAAGCGCTACTGTGCCCGCGCCTCCATTGAGACCTCTTCCATCCAGTATGAAAACGATGATCTGATGCGGCCCAAGTACGGTGATGATTACGGCATTGCCTGCTGCGTATCCGCCATGCGGATCGGCAAGCAGATGCAGTTTTTCGGCGCCCGCGCCAACCTGGCCAAAGCGCTCTTGTATGCCATCAACGGAGGTAAGGACGAGGTAAGCGGCAAGCAGGTGGGTCCGGAGTTCGCCCCCGTCACCTCCGAATACCTCTCTTACGACGAAGTGCGCAGGAAGTTCGATACCATGTGCGACTGGCTGGCGAAGCTGTATATCAATACGCTGAACGTGATCCACTACATGCACGACAAGTATTGCTACGAACGGCTGGAGATGGCGCTGCACGACGAGGAGATCTTACGCACCATGGCGGGCGGCATCGCGGGCCTGAGCGTTGTGGCGGACAGCTTGTCGGCCATCCGGCACACCAAGGTGAAAGCCATCCGCAACGAGGATGGCCTGGCCGTGGATTTTGAAGTGGAAGGCGATTATCCAAAGTACGGCAACAACGATCCCACTGCGGATGCCATCGCCATCGACGTGGTAAAAAGCTTCATGTCCAAGCTGCGCATCCACCGCACGTACAGAGAATCCGTTCCCACGCTGTCGGTGCTGACCATCACCTCCAACGTGGTGTATGGCAAGAAAACAGGCTCTACCCCCGACGGGCGCAAGCATGGCGAACCCTTCGCACCCGGGGCCAACCCCATGCATGGCCGGGATACGAAGGGGTGCGTCGCCAGTATGAAGAGCGTTGCCATGCTCCCATACGATCATGCGGAGGATGGCATATCCTACACCTTCAGTATCGTACCCGGCGCGCTGGGCAAAACGGCGGAGCAGAAGGTTGTAAATCTGGTAGGGCTGATGGACGGTTTCTTCCTGGACAGCGGCCACCATATCAATGTGAACGTGCTGAACAAGGATGTGCTGATGGATGCCATGGACCATCCGGAGAAATATCCGCAGCTCACCATCCGCGTCAGCGGCTATGCCGTGAACTTTATCAAGCTTACCAGGGAGCAGCAAATGGATGTATTGAACCGCACGTTCCATGAGAGATTTTAATGGATCGTGATTGCGCGGCAAACCCATTCATCTTCGCCTGAAAGCCGCAGGGGCGATTTGTAAGTGCCCGTCTGGCTCAACCGGCGCGCTGCTGCGCTGCCGCTTGCCTCGCTTGTTTATCGGCTTTTCTGCCGGAGGTTGTGATTCGATACGATAGGAAGTGCATTTTTATGGGCGTAACAGGCCGTATCCATTCGGTGGAGAGCTTTGGCACGCTGGATGGGCCGGGCATCCGTTACGTCCTTTTTTTGCAGGGCTGCGGGCTGCGCTGCAAATACTGCCACAATCCCGACACGTGGCAGATGGGCGGCGGCAAGGTGATGGATTCCGATGAAGTCATAAGCGATATCCTTACCTACAAAAACTTCATCCGTTCCGGGGGTGTGACGCTGTCCGGCGGCGAACCGCTTTTGCAGCCGGAGTTCGCGGCGGATATTCTTCAAAAGTGCGACGGTCATCACATTCATACGGCGCTGGATACCGCCGGCGCCGTTCCCCTTTCCATTTCCCGGCCGGTGCTTGACGCTGCCAGGCTGATCCTGCTGGATATCAAGGCGCTGGATAACGATTTAAGCATTGCGCTGACCGGCCGCGGCAATAAAGATACCCTGGCAACGCTGGCCTATTGCGAAACGAAGGGCAAACCTGTTTGGCTGCGCCATGTACTGGTGCCGGGATACACGCTGGATATGAAGCTGCTGGAAGCTTTGGCAGACTATTTGACTCATTTTTCCTGCATCGAGCTTGTGGAGCTTTTGCCATTTCACAAAATGGGCGAATACAAATGGAAAGAGCTTCGGCTGCCCTATGCGCTGGCCGATACCGAGCCACCGGACAAGCAATCCCTGAAAAGAGTCAGGGAGATATTTGAAGCGAAGCAATTGAAAGTGCTGCTGAAGGAATGACCTCAGCTCCCCGTGCTTTTATAATGCCTGACGCCTACGCGCCACACCAGCAGGGACATGAGCAGAAACAGCCCGCCGGCGGGGAGCGCCAAATACCCCTTCCAAACGCTTTCGCCCCAGCCGCAGGCAGCCGAGGCCGGATAATAGCTGATCAATAGCATCGGCAGAAAAAAGGTAAAGGCGCGGTACAGCGCCTTGGGCATATACTCCACCGGGCAGCGGGTCACCTGATAGCTGGCGTTGGTAAAGATGTAGATCCAGTCCAGCGCCTTGATGGTAAAAAAGGCAATACCGGAGCTGAATACAAAAACGCCGCAATACATCAGCGCGCCGCCCAAGAGCGCCAGGAATAAAATCAGCCAGCCGGCGGCGTTCAGCGTGACCCCCTGCCGGCTTAGGGACCAGAAGATCACAACGAGCCCTGCAGCCACCCTGGAAAGCCTGTGGATGTGGAAGAAAGAGCCCGCCACCTGTACAAACAGCGTGCGGGGCCGAAGCAGCAGCCTGTCAAAATCCCCGGAGCGGATCATTTTCCAGGGAAAGTAATCAAAGCCCCGGCAGAAGCTTTCCGCCAGTCCAAAGGATGTGACGGCAATGGCATAGATCAGCATGATCCGCTCCAGTGTCCAGGGGCCTATGGCGCCAAAGCGGGAGAAAAGAAAGACGGTGGCAATCGGATCGCTTATGACAACGAACAGCACCTGCAGAACCATCAGCCACCAGCCCTTGTATTCCAGGCCGGATAGCAGGTGCATGCGGATCAGGCCGCAATAGACCTTGAATTCCTGCCGCATATTTCATCCCCCCTGTATGATCAGCGTTTTCAGCTTGCGACCCATGAGGGCTTTCCCCATCAGCACAAAGGCAATGGTCCAGCCAATCTGTGTAAGAACTGCCCATATTCCTTGCGTCCAGGGCATGGAACCCACATAAAGCCGTACCGGGATGTCCAGATACCCGGCGAAGGGCTGATACAGCAGCACCTTCTGCAGCGCATCCGGCCAAAGCTGCAGGGGCAGATATCCGCCGGAAAGCACGCCGCTTATCAGCAGCAGCATATACGTAGGCCCTTCCCCCCAGGTGATATTCAGCCGTACGGCGGTGACCAGCATGCCGTAAGCCGTACAAAGCAAAAACGCGCCCGTGGCAGAGAGCAGAAACAGGACAAATCCCGCGAAGGATGCCGGCATAGAAAGCCGCATGGCGCCGGGCATCAAAAAACCGGCCAGCACCGTCAGCGCGCCCCGCATCCAGAAGCCGCCCAGCCGCCCCGCAGCAGTATGGGCAAACCACTGGTCATACAGCCTAAGCGGGCGGCACAGCGCAACGCCTACATTCCCGCTGGTGATTTGGGACAGAAGCTCACCGTCGATGCTCATAGGCTGCAAGGGAACAAGCATCTGAGCGATCCACACATAGGAAATCACCTGACTTAATGTCAGCCCATTCATGCGGAAAGCGCCGTATTGGGCATGCTCGTAAAAAACGGTGAACACCACAATTTCAATCAGCGCCCAGAAGATGCTGATGCTGGCCGATGACAGCCCGGCCAGGCGGTATTGCAGGCTTTGGGCCAACTGGATGCGGAAGATGGAAAGGCAAGCCTTGATAGGTTTTTTTCTTGACATACTATCACCTACAGCGCCATTTCCCGGTACATGGCTGCAATGGTTTCATTGATATCCTGGCTGTCCCCGGCGGAATAGCGGTTCTTGAGGGTTTCCAAAGCGCCGTCAAACAAAATGGCGCCGTGGCCGATCACCAGTACCCTGCTGCACAATGCTTCGATGTCATCCATGTCATGGGTGGTAAGAACCATGGTGGTGCCGCACTTTTTGTTTTCCTCCTTGAGAAAGGCCCGCAGCGCCAGCTTGGAAACAGCGTCCAGGCCGATGGTGGGCTCGTCCAGGAAAAGGATTTGCGGGCTGTGTATCAAAGAGGCCGCCAGTTCGCACCGCATGCGCTGGCCCAGGGAAAGCTGCCGCACAGGGGTTTTGACAAGCTCTCCGATGGCAAGCAGCTCCGTAAGCTCTTTGAGCCGCGCCTGATACCGGTCCGCAGGAATGCCATAGATGTTCTTCAAAAGATCGAAGGAATCGGATACCGGCACATCCCACCACAGTTGGCTCCGCTGGCCGAAGACTACACCGATCTGTGCTACATGGGCCATCCGCTCCTTCCAGGGAACGCGCCCGCAGATGTGGCATTCGCCGCTGTCGGGCACAAGAATGCCGCTCATGACCTTTACTGTGGTAGATTTGCCCGCACCGTTGGGGCCGATATACCCCACCAGCTCTCCTTTATGGATGGCAAGGCTTATGTTATCCAGCGCCTGGACCCTACGCATGTTCCGCATGAAAGCACCCTTCAGCAGTCCCCATTTTCCCTCCGGTCGTTCGTACACGCGAAAGTGCTTGCTGATGTTTTGAAGCACGATCTGTTCCATCCTCTTCCCTCCTTCGTCCATAGCGGGGATTTAGTATAGAGGGAGATGGGCATAAACGCAAAGGGCAAAAGCAATGGCCTGGAAGTATTCAGGGATGCCCTGCGGTCAAAACGCCCTTATGCTCCTTTATTCACAGAAATGCTTGACAAGTTGCCGTTTCCCCTTTATGATATATATATCATTGATGCAGCACATCAGGGGTGTTTTTCTTAGTATCTGTTCCAGATAAAAAGATGGTATCTCAGCTTTCCGAAGGGAAGGTTTTTGTTTTTGGGCAAATGCATCGCAGTCTATTCTTTGCCAAAAACAATAACCCCCCGCACAGCTCATGCCGTGCGGGGGTATTGCGGAAGCATCATAAATACCGCCGTACTTTTTCCATGTAGCTCAAATAATCTTTGCCAAACTCCTGTATGCACCATCTTTCCTCCGAAAGTATGATCCAATGAGTGGACACCTGAAATACGATCAGCGATACAAGCAGTACGATCGAATGCGTAAGCAGTGCACAGCCCAAAAAATAGATGAAATACCCCATGTACATTGGATTACGCGAGAAACGGTATAGTCCGTTCAGATTGATCCCGTTCTTTTCCGGCCTGGCAAAGCCAAACATTGATGCGATACAAACAGCAAGTCCCAAGCCATATACTGCCAGGCCAATACCAGACAAAAAGCCATCGGTCCTGATCTTCAGAAAAAGCAAATACACAAATAAAAAGACATTTGCGATTTGATAGGCCAGATACGCCCATTTCTCGCTTCCAATCAACGGCGGAAAGAATGCCGCGCGTTTTAAGGCCGCCTTGTCCAACGCTGCCAAAAGCCCGAATCTGACCGCCAGGAGCGGCATTGCCA
>JAEWWY010000128.1 GCA_023458835.1 Bacillota bacterium | reverse complement strand
GGCTTGGAGAGGGTGAATACCATGGGCAGCAGGTAATCATTCCAGGAGTGGCGGAATTCCAGGATGGCGATGGTGGCAATCAAAGGCTGCAGCAATGGGAAAATGATATGGCGGAAGATACCGAAGAAGGAACAGCCGTCGATCCTGGCCGCCTCGTCGATCTCCGTGGAAATGGAGCGGATATAGGTGCGGGTGATGAAAAGATTGGTGACATTCAACCCCACCACCCGGATGAGGACAACACCCCACAGGCTTTTGTTGATGCCTACCCACTTGGCGATGGATACCACGGGATAGAGTGTCAGGCTTCCCAGGGATACGAACATGGAGGAAACCACCATGCCGAACATGATATTTTTACCCCTGAACTTTCCCCGCTCAAAGGCGTAGCCTGCCACCGTGCTGGTGATGATGGTGCCTGCCACGATGGATAAGGACATATACAGGCTGTTGAAGGTATATTTTTCAAAGTTGGCCAGGCTCCAGGCCTGCTTGTAGTTGTCCAGCACAAATCTTTCAGGGAAAATGGTGCTGCCGGAGGTCAGCAGCTCCTGGTTGCTTTTGAACGACCCCATAAACGTGTACAGGATGGGGAATATGGTGAACACAAACACAATGCTCAGGGCCAGGTATATGAGAATATCGCTTATGCGCTTTTTTTGCTTCACGGTCATGGCGGCGCCTCCAATCAGTAAATACTGCTCATCCTGTTGCTCAGGCGCATGTACATCAGCGAGATTCCCGCCAGGAAAACGCCTGTTACCAGCGACATGGCGGAAGCATACCCCACCTCGATGGCCCTGCCGGAATAGCCGAAGAAGTATTTGAACACATACGTCATGATCACTTCTGTTTTGCCCCCCGGCGCGCCGTTGGTGGAAGCCAGCACCAGATCGCTTACCTTCAGGCTGCCTACGATGGCCATCAGGATGACCACCTGCATAATGGGCGCAATCATGGGCAGCGTGATTTTGAAAAACCGCTTAACCGGGGTCACGCCGTCAATGCTGGCGCATTCATACAATTCTTTGGGGATGCTTTGCAGCGCCATCAGGAAAAAGATCATATTGATGGGAAAATAGTTCCATATGGAAGCGAAGCCCAGCATCAGAAGCGCCGTCCATTTGTTGCCCATCCAGTTGATGGGGCGGGTGATAAAGCCCACGCTCTGCATAATGTTGTTGACGATGCCGTCGAAGGAGGCGAACATCAGGGAGAAGATAAGCCCCACGATGGCCGTGCTGGTAATGGCGGGCAGGAACATGGTCACACGGAAGAATCCCGTTCCCTTCAACCCCTTGTTCAAAAGCACCGCCAGCATAAGCGCCAGGGGGATTTCCAGCATAAGCTTGCCCGCCGATAAAATCACAGTATTGAACATGGCATCCCAAAAGGCGCTGTCCCTTGTAAAAAGGCGGACAAAGTTGTCCGTGCCAATAAATTTCGAAATGATGCCATTGGATTGGTACAAGCAGTACCGAAGGATATATACAATGGGAACATACGTAAAAATGCAAAAACCGATCATCATGGGCAGCAGCATCAGCACCGGCTGCACCGAATCGCTTTTGAAGCCCTTCTGCCGGGCCGGCGCGCTCTTTTTTGCTATTTGGGGCATAAGCATTGTCCTTCCCTCCCTGCTTCGCCGGCGGCATGCCGCCAATGCATGCATTACGCTTTCGGGAGCGTGAATCCCCCTGCCGCAAGGGCTGCCTGCAGCAGCTTCACATCCACCTTCTTCGGGCTGATTTTTTCCCTGGCGGCCATGCCCCCCGCGATGCCCGCCGCCTCCCCCGTCATCGTGCACAGGGAAATGGCCCGTACGCCGCTTTGGGCAACATGCTCGCAGCTTATGCAGCGCCCCGCCACCAGAAGGTTATCCATGTTCACGGGCAAAAGGCTGCGGTAGGGCACCTGGAAGCTTCGTTCATCCACCACGGGCTCGTAAATATGGCCCCGGTACCCCTTGCCTTCCACCTTGCCGTCCCCGTCCATGTTGGCGTCGGGGGACAGCATATCGTAAAAGCGGGGATATACCGCGATGCAGTCCTCAAAATGCTTGTTGCCCTCCATATCGTCGATGGTAAGCATGTATTCCCCCCGTATGCGGCGGCTGTCCCGGAAGCCGATTTCCGGGGCTATGGAGGATATCTCCGTACGCTCAAATCCCGGATAATGTTTCTTCATGTAGCGGTAAATATCCAGGATATAGCCGCGGCACTCCATTTCACCCCGGGTCAGATCGTCCATATCGGTGGGGTCTATGCCATAGGCACAGGCGTAATTAATATAGGAAATCTGCCCGGCCCCGGTGAGGCGGCCAAAGGGCAGGTCCTGCCGCTTGCAGGGAAGGCCCGTGATTCCCGCCCGGTACTCGTCATGGAAGCGCTGGCCCACCGCCTTTAGCTGATCGCCGCCTGCAAGCAGCAGCGCCGTGTCCGCCCCCGCAAGGCGGAAGCTTACCGTGCCAGGCTGGCAAAGCCCGTCCGTCGCGCGGCCCTGGTCGTAAGACACCCCGGCGCTGAAAGCCACGTCACCGTCGCCGGTGCAGTCGATGACCACGTCCGCCTGCACGGCCTTGGGCCCCTGCTTGGTCTGGATGATCACCGCCTGTATTTTCCCATCCTTCACCACCACATCGTTGACAAAGGCGTGCAGCTTGAGGCTGACCCCTTCCCGTTGGATGAAGTCATCCAGGAACACTTTCAAATGCTCGCTGTGGAAGCGGTGGGGGGCATTGGGCCGGAGGTCGTCAGTGGGGAAGGCCGCATCGAATTTCTGCTCCATTTCCATGAACACGCCTTCCGGGCGGAAGGGCGTATTTCGCATGAAGTAGTTGCAGCTTTCCACATAGCTGGCGGTGATGTTGCCGCCCAGGAAACCGCGTTTTTCCAGCAGCATGGTTTTGCACCCCTGCCGGGCCGCGCTGACGGCAGCGCCGATGCCCGCGGGCCCGCCGCCCACCACCAGCACCTGTACGCTTTCATACACCGGGATATGCTTTTGGGGGATCACGACCTCCACTTTGACTCCTCCTTGCCGGATGACTTGAAAAATGCGGGAGCGGCACGGGGCCGCCCACGCAGAATGATCTTTTCTGAAAGCCTGGGGCTATTGCACTATTATGCATCAATGCAATAGCCCCGGCAAGGACATGAAATTACTTGGTGCGTTCGATCACGGTGCCTTCGGCCAGCTTGAACAGCTCCAACTGCTCCGCGGTCAAGGCTTCCAGCGCCTTGTTGTAGCGGGTGTCGCAATCTTCAAGCAGCGCCTTTACATCGGAGCCGGCCTGTCCGGACAGGAGGTTGGCCAGCACTTCGCGGTAGGCGGAGCCCTCCACGCTGATCATGGTATCGGGCATGGGCTGCATGACGAACTTTTCCTTGATGTCGGCAAATTCCGCAAAACCCTTTGCATCCGGCTGCTTGGCGGCCATGTTGATGGCTTCCTGGCGGATGGGCACATACAGGCCCTGCTCATACATCTGGGCAGCGCACGCATCGCTGTAGAAGTAATCGTATACGATCATGGCCTTTTCGGGGTGCTCCAGAGCCTTTTTGCCCATCACCAGCAACTGTGTCGGCTGCACGAACTCTTTGTAAGGGGAACCTTCTTTGGAAAAGGAGGGCTCGGGCACAACCGCCCAGTCGCACTTGGCGGGGAACTGCTCGTTGTACACGGCGGCGTCAAAGCTGGCGGCGCCCATAATGCCGATGCGGCCTTCCGCGAACTGGGCGCGCACGCCATCGGCGTCCAGGCCTTCAAAGCCGGGGAACACGCTGCCATCCTGGGTGATGTTGTACAGCTCCGTCACCATGGGTTCCAAGGCAGCGAAGTCGAACTTGGCGCCGTTCCAATCGTAGCCGTAGTGGCCCGCATTCGTGCCGCAGGGCATGGTCAGGTAGGAGCTTATCGTCCACAGGGCTTTGAGGCTCAGGCCAAAGCCGTAGGACTTGCCGGCGCCGGCTTCGGTGATCTTTTTGGCATATTCCCGCACATCCTGCCAGGTCCAGCCCTCATAGGGAACTTCCAGGCCGGCGGCCTTGAACAGGTCGGCGTTTACCACGAATTTGTAGGTGGTCAGGTTATAAGGAAGGGTGTATACTTCATCGTTGAAGATGTGGTACTGCTTGGCCAGAAGGCCATCATACCTGGAGATAAGCTCTTCGCCGCCGGGCAGGCTTGAAAGGGGCACCACATAGCCGGCGTTCACGAAATCCTGCATGAACTTGGTATCGGCGCGGAACATATCGGGGGCCTCATCGGCCTGGGCGGCGATCTTGATGGAGTCGGAGTAGCTGTCGCCGTATACGGTGTACTCGATATAGATGCCTTTTTCCTTGCCGATGGTGTTATTGAATTCCTCCACCTGTTTTACGCGCAATTCCTTTTCATGCGCATTGTCTGACCAGACGGTGATGGTCTCCATTTTAGGCGCTTCCGCCAGGCCGGCGTTCAGCGCGAGGCAGGCCAGCATCAGGATCAGACACAAAGACAGAGCCCGTTTCATGGTATCCCCTCCCAGTTATCATTTTCTCACCGGATGTTATCCTTATTGTAGCGTAACCTGCGGGAAGAGCAAGGTAGATTTTCCATCCAACCATACGGCCCAAACCGTGAAAAAAACCGCGGAAGGTTGTATGTTTTATACAACCCCACGCTCTTTCTTCCCTTTTTCCATTGACATTTCGCCCTGCCCCTTGTATGGTAATCGCAGATAAAAGATGGTGGAAAGGCGTGTATGCGGAAGGAGGAAAACGCGCGTGTCCCTGACCATATTGTTTATGCTGCTGTTTTCCCTGCTTTTGCTGCTCTGGGATTACCGGAACAAATATTATCTTCTTTTCATCCTGATGATGCTGGGCATGTCCATGGCGCTGGCGACCTTGCTGGTGGAAATCTCCAAGGCGAGCAATTATCTTGTGCCGGCCAATTTCATATATGGTTCCCTGGAAACAAAAATATACCGGCTCATCCACTCCTTCTTCCGCGTTCCGCTTTCCCTGGCTACAACGGTGAGAAGCGCCGGCATCGCGGTGTATCTTGCCACGATGGTGTTCTTTGTCCATTCCTTCCACAACAGCATCCGCCACAGTGAAAGGCGGACGCACAAAAAGGCATCATGGCAGCTTTATATTTTGCTGGGCAGCTATCCCCTGCTCTTCTTTGTATTTTATCA
>JAEWWY010000127.1 GCA_023458835.1 Bacillota bacterium | reverse complement strand
AACCGGTTCGGCGATTCCATCGACGCCATTGCCTTCACCTGGCTGGTATACGAATTGAGCGGCAGCGCGGCCTGGTCGGCCATCATTTTCGGCGTAAACATGCTGCCCACCGTTATTCTGGGCCCCTTTGTCGGAGCGCTGGCGGAACGCATGGATAAAAAATGGACCATGGTCATCAGCGACCTTATCCGCGGCCTCCTGGTAGCGCTGTCCGCCGCCTTGTATGTGTTCAATGTGCTCACTCCTGTCTGGATGCTGTTTATCACGCTGCTGCATTCCACGGTGGAGGCTTTCCGCGTCCCCTGCGGAACCGCCATCGTACCGAGGCTTTTACCCCAGGAAGACTATGATTTCGGCATATCGTTAAACGGCAGCTTGAGCCGCGTGATGGAAATCATCGGCCTGGCCTCCGCTGCCGGGATCATCGCCCTCATCGGCATACCCGGCGCCATCTTCGTCGATGGCATTACCTTTTTCCTGTCCGCGGCGATCATTGCCTGGATCAGAGCAGGAAAAGAGCCCGCCGGCGAAGAAAATGAAGAGAAAGCGTCTTACTGGAACACGCTGAAAGCAGGTTTTTCCTATGTGCTCAAAACCCGCGGCATTTTGCAGCTTTGCCTTTTGGCGCTGATCCTCAACAGCCTTTTGGTTCCCCTGAACGCGCTGAATGCGCCCCTGGTCAAGGAGTTGTATAACCTGGGGCCGGAGGCCATGTCCGCCGGCGGCATTCTGCTTACATGCGGAATGGCCCTTGGCGCCTTTCTCTACCCCTATATCAAGCGCCGGATCGGCGGCAAAGCACTGATCATCGCGGGATTCCTGGCCATTTCCTTCTGTTATGGCGCGCTGGTATGGGTCAAAGATCTGATATCTGACCCGTTCCTTTTCTTTGCCGTCCTATGCACGACGCTGGTGCTGTTCTCCCTGTCCCTGGCATTCCTGAGCGGCCACTTCTCCGTATCGATCATGAAGCTGGTCAGCCCGGAATATCTGGCCCGGGTAGGTTCCACCATGGGTGCGGTCAGCACGCTGGCTATGCCTGTAATATCCTTCGCAATGGGCGGCCTGACGCTGCTGCTTGGTATCAGCGGCGTATTCTATGTCTTTGCCGGGTTTTGTCTTATATCGCTTGTCATTCTTCTGCGGCTGCGGGCGCTGGACAGCATAAACTAAGGGGGAGCGTTTATGGATCCCATCTTTCATCCCTGTAAGGATCTGATGCTGGAGGCAATGGCCTACCTTAGCATGATGGCAGGGGATATGTCCCTGGATGCCATATTGGGCAGTCTGGAGGGGTTGTATGCCGGAGGAGGCGATGTATCCCGGCTCAAAGCGCGCATGGAGCCTGTGCGCTCCCTGGCCAATAGGCTCGGGCAGCATCTTGCTCCTGACGCCAAGGAATTGGAACGTTTTTTCCGCCCCTTCTCCATTGGCCAGGGAAACCTTTCTCAGATGCTGATTCTGTCGTTTTATGAGCCCGCAATTTCCAACTGGCCTGACCAGGTGGAAAACATCCGCGGGAAATTTACTGAGTTTGCTTCGGATCCATCCGCCTCCCTGCAGCAGCTCAGCATCGGCCGCCTCTTTGATGATTCCAACGCAGAAAGCAAGGAGGATGTTCGTCCTCTTGCGGAGCAATTGGAGGAAACAGGCCTTTCAGATGGCGAAAAGTGGCAGCTATTGCGGGCCATACAGGATACCCGGCCCTATCTTGACCAATTGACGGCGATACTGATGCCGGTAAAGGCGCTGATAGAGGAAAATGTATCCCTGGTACAGCCGGTGCTTGAGGATTTCGTGCGGCGGTGGCAGGCTTATTTTGAGCAGGTTTCCTTTGAAGCCTTCCTGGCGGAGAATATCGGGATAGAGGCGGGAAACCTGAATGGTTTCACGCTGCATATCTACCCCTCCATTTTCGATTGCGGCTCCATTGTCCTGAGCATGGAGGCGGAGGCCAAAGCCATCTATATGCAGATCGGCGTATGCCTTCAGGAGGGCATGAGCGTAAAGACGCTGCCGATGGAAAGCTATCTTTTGCTGGAGGGGTTAAAGGCGCTTTCCGACAAAAGCAAGCTGAATATCCTCTCCCACATCCGGGACAAGCGCTCCTACGGCCAGGCGCTGGCCCGGGAAACGGGCCTGTCTACCGCCACCATCTCCCATCATATGAGCGCGCTCATCAACTGCGGCTTCATCCGTATGGAGCGTGTGGAAAACCGTATCTATTACCAAATGGACAAGGATAACCTGCGCATGTTCCTGCAAAAGCTGGCTTTATACCTGTTAAGCGGTGAAGGCGCCGATGTATAGTGATCTGAAAGTCATAACTCCTTTCCCCCATGCATACCTTTCATCAAGCGGATGCAAGGAGGGAAACTCATGGATACTGCAAAGCAGTTCAATTTGTATCAGGATATTGCAGAGCGCACCGGCGGCGATGTCTACATCGGCGTGGTGGGCCCGGTACGCACCGGGAAGAGTACCTTCATTTCCCGGTTCATGGAGGAACTGGTGCTGCCCCGCATGCCTGCCGGACCGGTGAAAGACCGGCTGGCCGACGAGCTTCCCCAGGGCGGTTCCGGCCGCACCATCATGACCACCCAGCCCAAGTTTGTGCCCGGAGAAGCTGTGGAAGTCTTTTTGCAGGACAGCACGCCTGTGAAGGTGCGGATGGTGGACTCGGTTGGATATCTCGTGAAGGGTGCCCTGGGCACCACCGAAAACGAGGCTGCCCGCATGGTGCATACCCCCTGGTTCGATCAGGATATCCCCTTTGAGCAGGCGGCGGAGGTTGGCACCCGCAAGGTGATCAACGATCATGCCACCATTGGCATGGTGGTCACTACCGACGGCAGTATTACCGAGATTCCCCGCAGCGCCTACGTGGATGCGGAGGAGCGGGTAGTGAACGAGCTGAAGGCCCTTGGAAAGCCTTTTGTGCTGGTGCTCAACAGCGCCGCGCCTGAAACCGCGGAAGCCGCCGCGCTGCAAAAATCATTGCAGTTGAAGTACGATGTGCCTACGCTGCTGCTCAATGTCAAGCAGATGAGCCTTGCCGACATCCAGGGCGTCCTGGAGAAAATACTGTACGAGTTCCCCCTTCGCGAGATCCGCCTTACCGTGCCCGCCTGGCTCAATGCTTTGGATACAAGCCATTGGCTGGCCTCCCACGTGCTGGATGGCGTCCGCCAGGGCGGCAAGAACCTCAAGCGCATGCGGGATAAGGAAGTGTTTGCCCATGCCTTCGACGGTTCCTCCTATTCCGCCGGGCTGCAAAACGACGGCACAGAGCTTGGCGAAGGCCGCGTGACCTATAACCTGCCGCTGGCGGAAGGGCTGTTCAACCGCATCCTGGGCGAGGAGTGCGGCACAGAGATCAAGGGGGATGCCCATCTGCTGTCGCTGATGAAGGAGCTGGTGGCCGCCAAGGCGGAATACGACCACGTGGCCGATGCCTTGAAGGCTGTCCGTGAAACGGGCTATGGCCTGGTGACGCCCGCCATGAACGAACTGACGCTGCAGGAGCCGGAGATTGTGCGCCAGGGCAGCCGCTTCGGCGTCAAATTGAAGGCTCACGCGCCTTCCCTGCACCTGATAAGGGTGGATATCGAAACAGAAGTCTCCCCGGTGGTGGGCACCGAAAAGCAATCGGAGGAGCTGGTCCGCTACCTGATGGATGAGTTTGAAAACGATCCCCAGCGCATCTGGAGCACCGACTTCTTCGGCAAGAGCCTCCACGACCTGGTGCGGGAGGGGCTTTCCAACAAGCTGATGCGGATGCCCTCCGATGCCAGAGAAAAAGTGCAGGAAACGCTGACGCGAATCATCAATGAGGGATCGGGCGGAATGATCTGTATCCTGCTGTAATACCGCACAGATGCACAAAAAGTCCGGTCATCCGGACTTTTTTTATTTCCCTTGACAGGATAACGCTGCTAACGCACGAATCCAAGGCATTATGCGCACAATCATCCGGCACACGCAAAAGACAGGGAGGCAATCAGTTGAAAACCAACATCTATCTGGTTAGACATGCCCATTCCCTATATACGCCCGATGAAATGAATCGCCCGCTTTCTGAAAAAGGGCTCAAGGATACTGAAAAAGTAACCGAATTGCTTTCACACGAGAATATCACCCATGCTATTTCGAGCCCGTATAAACGTGCCATTCAAACAATGGAGGGTATAGCGGCCCATTTTAAACTCAGAATTGAAATTGACGACGGATTCAGGGAAAGAAAGCTATCCGGTGGTCCTGTTGAAAACTTTGAAGAAGCTGTTTTGCTTGCATGGAAGAATTTGAGCTTCGCCCTGCCTGGCGGTGAAGCAGGTTACCGTGCCCAGGAAAGGGGGATAGCATCTCTAAAAAACGCTATAGCCAGGTATCATGGCGGCAATATAGCGATTGGCACTCATGGAAATCTGATGGCACTAATCATGAACCATTATGACAAAAAGTATGATTATGCTTTTTGGAGCAACCTTCATATGCCTGATATATACAAATTGAGCTTCAATGATGAAGTTCTTTTTGAAATAAGGCCGGTATGGAAAACATAAAGCTACTCCTCCGTCAGCCCATTGTCCATCCGGGCCACCGGCCTTCCGTAGGGATCATACAGGACAGCCTCATCCTTTTTTTTGTTGTGCCAGACGTTCTTGTCATCAAACAGCCAGTCGCGGGCCCCCTGCGTGGCCTGGGAGCCGAGCCGTGCGGTGGCCCCGGGCGCCAGCGCGGCATCCTCCGGGAAAAAGAATATCTCATCGCCCCGGGTGGAAAACACATACCACCCCGCCAGGGAAACTATTTCCGAGCCGGCGTTGCTGATGGTCAGCACATCCTGGACCGTGTCGAGCCCCGTCAGGCGGATAGCGCTGGATACGCCGGGTATGCCTTTCCATTCCACCGCCTCCACGGCAGCCTTTCCATCCTTCAGCGTCACCAGCATGCCGCCTTTGGCATCCTGTGTCACGGCAACCTCCGCTCCGGCGCGCCTTAAGGAAAACAATACGGTGGGATGGGGCGTATCCGGCTCCTCCGCGGAATTGGTGGAAATCACCGCTACCTGCGGGGATACAAGCTGCACAAAGGAAGCGGAGGTGGCATCGTCCTCTCCGTGATGCGATACTTTCAGAACCTCGCTTTTCGTAAAGCTGCCTGTCGCCATCAGCGCGCTTTCTTCCGCAAGCTCCATATCGCCGGTCAGAAGAATGCTGCCATGGGCCGTTTCCAGCCTCATCACCAGGGAATTGTTGTTTTCATTTTCCTCATCCAGCGCAATGGGCCCCAGCACCTTGAAAGAGGATGTTTCGGATACGGCCACCGTGTCCCCCGCCTTGAGCCAGATGGGCTGCTTGCCTGTTTGCGCCGCCGCTATGGGAAGCGGATGCTTGCCCTGCTTGATGCCCGTATACATGGCGGAGCCGTACCATGCGTCTACTTCAATGTCATATTTGGAGAGCCGGTCCATACCGCCCATATGATCCTTGTCCGTATGGGTCAAAAATACGCCATCCAGTTTTGTCACATGAAGCGCGTCAAGCGCCGCACGCAAGGCGCCCCAGGATTGGACAGACCCCGTATCAACCAAATATACTTTGCCATCCGTCCATACGAGCAGGCTGTCCGCCTTGCCCACGTTGATGGCCAATAGCTTTACGCCGCCTTCCTCCCGCTCCGCCCGGGCCACAGGCTCATGCCTTAGGGCCATGGGAATAGCGGCAGCCAGCATCAAAATAGCAATGATTGCGATGATCCACACTTTTTTGACACGCACACCTACCCCTCCTTTGAGGATGGACATCCTTTTTTGATTATAACAGCTTTTTTCCCATCCGGCAAACAGTATTGTTTTTCCCAAAAGGGCGCACCCTACCCATGAAAAAGGAGGGGATTGATATGATTTCCGGCAGGCACCCCCTGGAAAATATCCGCGTCGTCCAGTACGGCTGCGGCAAAATGGCAAAAGTCATCATCAAATACCTGTATGACAAGGGCGCGCGGGTGGTGGGCGCCATCGATGCGGACCCGGAGCTTGACGGCGTCGATATCGGCGATTTCGCAGGCCTGGGCTTTGAAACAGGCGTCAAAATCGTCAGGGATGCAAGCGGCATTCTGGATGGCTGTCGTCCCCACATCGCCATTCTTACCATGCACAGCTTCATGCAGGATATGCATGCTGCCATGACGGAATGCGCCGTCCGCGGCATCAACATGATCACCGCCTGCGAAGAAGCGGTATACTCCTGGACCACTGCCCCCGGGATCACCAACCAATTGGACGCGCTGTGCAAAAAAACAGGCTGCACCCTTTATGGAACCGGCATGCAGGACGTGTTCTGGGTGAACATGGTGGCATGCGCGGCAGGCGGCGTGCACCGCATTTCCCAGATTGAAGGCTCCGTCAGCTACAACGTGGAGGATTTCGGCATCGCGCTGGCCCGGGCCCACGGTGTGGGACTGGACCCGCAGCAGTTCGACCGGGAGATCGCCAGCCAGGAAGCGCCGCCCGCCTATATTTGGAACTCTACCGAGGTTCTGTGCGCCAAGCTTGGCTGGACCATCGCCTCCATCAAGCAAAAGGCCGTGCCCGTCTTTGCGGATAAGGAAGTCTACAGCCATACCCTGGAAAAGAACATCCCCAAAGGCAACGCTGTCGGCATGTCGGCGGTAATCACCGCCATCACCCACCAGGGACCGGTGGTGCAGGCGCAATGCATCGGCAAGGTGTATGCCCCGGATGAGGGAGATATGTGCGACTGGAAGATTTACGGTACGCCTGATACCACCTTCTCCATCCAGAAGCCGGACACCGTAGCCCATTCCTGCGCCACCATCGTCAACCGCATCCCCGATGTGATAAACGCCCCGGCAGGCTACATCACCATGGAAAAGCTGCCCTATGCATCCTTCCTCTCCTACCCCATGCACATGATGGTCAACAACTGGGAGAATCTTATGGGGAGTAAAATGAGGCCTGAGCCTGTCTATGCCCCGCCCAGCGGGTTTGGGCAGTATCAGTAGCATTACATCGCAAGGGCCCTGCTCTCGTTTGAAAGCAGGGCCTTTGCGATTCATTGGATTCATACTGTTCCAAAACATAAATGCACCGATATACGCAAGTGTATAGAATACATGCAAACCCCGCACGCAGTCATCCTGAGGCGAGCAACGGCGAAGGATCTTGGAGCAGCATGAAAAACCAAGATCCTTCACTGTGTTCAGGATGACAGCATGCGGGGGAATGTGCTCGCCTTCAAAGCGCATTGCCATCGATGCGTTATGCCATAAACCAGTGTCATGCTATTACGGCACAAAATCATTTCCGCGTCACTCAAAAACCACGATCGCCTGCTTCCGCTTGATCCGGAGCAGAACGGATTCCAGCACGCGGAAAGAATGGTTGAGGTCCTTTTGCTCCAGGTAAGCCGCCGCAAGATCCTGGCCAACCACCAGGTCCATGTTCTCAGGCTGCGGGCAAACGAGCACCGCCTGTTCCTTTGAAAGCACCGGCGTCTTGAAGATGAGCCCATGTAAAAGCTTGCTCACACGGTCGATCTCCAGGAGGCCCGTACCCGGCTGCAGCCGCTGCATCTGCATATACAGGCTGGGGCTCACCACAAGCGCATAGGCGCCGTAGATGCCGTTGGAAACAAGCATTTCAATGGCGGCCGCCACGTCTGAAAACGCGTTCTCGCCTGCCGACCAATCCTTTTTTGCAAGCCTTCCCGCGCCGTCGGCCGTCAGCAGGCCTTCATAGCCCAGGTTTTGCTTTCCGGAAAAGATCAACCGGTCTTCCTTCAATGCGCAGGCCTGGGCAGCAGCCATGGCCTTTGACAGGTCAAGGGGATAGCCGGATTTCTCACTGCCCGCCAGGTCCTTGGCGAAAACGGTAAAATCCTCATAAATGGTGGGGATTTCCACAAGCCGCCTGCCCTGGGTGGTAATGAAGCCGTCTTCGGCCAGTTCGTCCTTCGCCTGGGCATCATCGACGTGGATGCTTCCCACACCCGCGCCCAAGGGTCCGAAAAGATGTAAGATCCTTCTTCCCGTCAGCACATTGCGCGCTGCCTTTACAACGGCCGCGTCAATCTGCTCCCAGATATTCGTATCAACCGGAGATGCTTCTCTGGCCAGATAGTCCATTCGTGATGCCTCCTTTTTCAATATGCCTACTTGCCCAGCAGGCTGCCCACGGTTGACCTTCCGGCGCCCTCCCCGTTTGACGCTGCGTCAGGCGCAGGGATACCCAATTCTTCCATCATTTCCTGCACCTCCGCTTTCCCGGAGGCGAAGTGCGCGGCTTCCTCGGGATCAAGGGCATACAAAAGCGTCATCAACTCGCCTATATGCGCCTTTTCCTCGTCACGGATCTCGCCGATCACCTTTTTGGCCAGCTCGATATCCGTAGCCTGCACATGGGCATCATAGATATAGATGGCTTCAAGCTCGCCCGCGATGTCCAGCCGGATCGCCTGGATGAGCTCCTGCTTTGTCAGTTTCCGTGGAACATTTCCCTGAAAGGGGTTTGCAAAGTTTGGCATACTCTCACCCTCCGATTCAAATTGATTCAATCATCCCTATTAATGTTCGCATTCAATATGGCCAATTTCCTTCCGAATGAAACAATTTTTATGTTTTATCCGCGGGAATGGCCTTAAAGGCCCCTCCCTGGCATCATTTATGCGAGGATGGTAATTTTCCCATCGTCTACCGGGTGTTTTTCCTTCCCGGCGGCAGGATGGCCCACCGCAATGGCGATTTGGAAGGACGAGCCTTCGGGGAAATCCAGCTCCTTTTCCAGCGCTTCCTTTTCCGGCCCCTCGAAGGCAGACCTGGGCATGCCCAGGATCACGCTGCCCAGGTGAAGGCTATGGGCGGCCAAAGCGATGTTCTGCACGGCTATGCCGCAGTCCAAAGCGGCATAGCGGCCTTGGGAATCGGCGGAAAGGAAGATCACCGTGGGCGCGCCGTGGAAAATGGTATACCCCGGCTGATTCAGCCGGGCAAGCGCCGCTTCATCGGCGTCTTTTTTCATTTGCTCCACCGCCAGGCGGTTGATTTTCTCAATCAGTTCCTGCTTTTGCACAACGGTAAAGTGCCAGGGCTGGCTGTTGCGTGCGCTGGGGGAGTCCAGCGCCGCAGAAAGCAGAATATCCAAATGCTCCCTGGAGATCTGTTCCCCTGTGTAGGCGCGGATGCTGCGCCGCTGGTCAATGGCCTGCATTACGGGGTTTGTCATGGAAAATACCTCCTTGTCCCTGATTTCCTGCCATGGTATGATACCACTAGCGCTATAAGAGGGGGCTGACACTTGCCTGATCATGAAACCTATATGCGCCTGGCGCTTGATGAGGCCCGGCGGGCAAAAGCGGCGGGGGAAGTACCGGTAGGCGCCGTTATGGTGCACGGCGGCAAGGTCATTGCCGCCTGCCATAATCTGCGGGAAACCGCGTCCGATCCTACCGCCCACGCGGAGATGCTGGCCCTACGTGCATCTGCCCGCAGCCTTTCCACCCGCCGGCTGTCGGGCTGCACGCTCTATGTAACATTGGAGCCCTGCCCCATGTGCGCCGGGGCCATCGTCATGGCGCAGGTGGACGCATGCTTCTTTGCCGCCTATGACCGTCAGCAGGGCTGCTGCGGCAGCGTATATGACATTCCCCGGGACCCTGCCTTTTTTCACCGCGCGCAGATCGTAGGCGGAATCCTGGAGGAGGAGGCAAAGGCCCTTCTTCAGGAATTTTTCGCCGCAAGGCGCGCTTAACCCTGCTTGATAATGGAAATCAATTCCCTGACCACCATGGCCATCTCCTCCGGTGTGCCAATAGAAATACGCAGATAGGGCGCGATGCGCGGCTTGTCAAAGTGGCGCACCAGGATGCCCCTCTTCTTAAGCTCCGCCAATGCCCCGGCAGCATTGGTTTCATGGGCCTTCACAAACAGAAAGTTCGTATGGCTTAACAAAACGGGGATTCCGGCCTGCAGCAGCTCATTCCGGGTCAGGTCGCGGGTCTGCACCACCTGCCGGTTGATTTTCCCGTAATAGGGCACATCCTCCATGGCGGCCGTGGCCGCCGCCTGGGCCAACCGGTCCAGGGAATAGCTGTTGAAGCAATCCTTCACCCGGTTCAGCCCATCGATCAAAGCGGGATGACCCATGGCATACCCTACCCGCAGGCCTGCCAAGGCATGGGATTTTGATAAGGTGCGCACGATGAGCACATTGTCGAAGCGCTCAAGCAGCGGTACTGCGTTTTCCTGCGCAAAGGCCTCATAGGCCTCGTCTATCAAAAAGACTTGGCCCATGCGTTGCAGATGCTCCGCCATCAGGGCCAGCGTTTCC
>JAEWWY010000126.1 GCA_023458835.1 Bacillota bacterium | reverse complement strand
GCAATGCAGCCCAGGATCATCGTTTGCCTGGGGGATATCGTCGTCCAGGCGCTGTTTGACGACAGGGATGCCCATATAAAAAACATGAGGGGGACATGGCATGCCGTACTGGGGCATCCTTGCGCCGTCTCCTACCATCCGCTGGCTGTAAGAAGGCGGCCGAATTTAATGCGCCTGTTTATGGAGGATTGGGGCATGGTGGCGCAGCGCCTGCACTGCCGGTAAAGCAAAAAATGCCTGGGCTATCGTTTGAGGCCGTGATGCCATCGTTCATCAGCGCCGGGCAGCGCTAAAACACCTCGCTCCACACGGCGATATTGTTCACGTCAAACACGGCGGGATTGCCCAGCACCACTTCGGAGCCGCCGTCCTCCCCCATGGTGATCAGCTTGTCGCCCAGGCTTCCGGCCCTGAACCGCTCGCCCACCGCACCGGTGATATCGCCGCCTACCAGCGCATCGGCGGCGTAAGCGGCCAGATAGCCCATGTCTGCAGGATTCCACAGATACATCCATGGACACACGCCGCCGCGGATATAGGGCTCCATTTCGGAAGGCAGCCCCAGGCCGATGAGCTTCGTGTCCGCATGAAGCTGGTCAATGACCTCCGCGGCGGCGCGCATGCCTACGGAGGTAGGGGCAATCATGAGCTTCAGGGAAGGATGCGCGCGCAGCAGCTCCCGCGTGCACTCCATGGATTTTTCACGGTCATCCAGCCCATACACAATCTCCGCGATCTCCATCCCGCCATATTTCTCCGGGTTCTCCTCCACCTCCCGCAGCATCCAGGCCACCCAGGAGGACTGGTTGGGGGCGCTCTCCGTGGTAGAAAGGATCGCATACGGGCCGTTTCCCTCCATGATCAGATGACTTGCCTGTATCAGCGCCCGGCCGATCATCTCAGGCGAGGCCTGCTGCACATGCACCATCCGGTCCCCGGCATTCACCGCAGAATCCAGCGAAACCACCTGGATTCCCTGGGAGACGGCATATGCAAGCGGTTCGGACAGCATCTCCCTGTCATTGGCGGCAACCGCGATGGCATCCACCCGCCGCTCCGCCAGCGCAAAGATAATTTTTGCCTGCTCCGCCGCGGAGGCGATTTCCGGGCCACTAAGCACCGCTTCCGCCCCCAGCTCCTGGCAGGCGGCCTTGAACCCATCGAACATGGTGAGCATGTAGGGGTTCACAATGTCCTTGACAACCAGGGCATACACCCGGGGCGCGGGCGTTGCGGCAGACACGGGCGTTGCCCGGGGCGTGGCCGTACACCCGGTAAGTGCCGCGGCCAGCGCGATCAACAGCAGTTTCCATCGCCTCATAGCCATTCTCCCTGTCATGATTTGTAATCGGTGGGTGAAAGACCCACGTACTTTTTAAACGTTCTGGAGAAGTGATGCTGGCTTGCAAAGCCCACGCGCTCAGCCACATCGCGCATCAGTATGCCGGGGCAGGATTCAATCAATTGCCTGGCGTGCTTAAGCCGCACCTCGGTCAAATAATCCAGGGGCGATATGTCATACGCGCGCCGGAACAGCAGGCTGATATAGCTGGGCACATAGCCGAATACCGACGCCAGCGTCTGATTGGTGATGTGCTGGCTATAGTGGGCGCTCAGATAGTCCCTGATCTCGGCCGCGACGCCTTCCCGCTCCGCGGGGCGCGTACGCTGCGGTTCCGGCCCAAACCACCCGATGGATTTCAAATCATCCTCAAGGTCTTTCAGGCTGAGCGCCGATGAGACCGATTCGGTGACCACTTCGCGCAACTGCGCAAACTCGCGGCGGCGCTCTAACGGCGCGCCCGCCTCCAGCACCGAAATTGCATCCGTAAGCAGCCTGTGGATGCGCTGCTGCGTCCACTGCTCCCGCTCAAAGCGTGAAAACAGCTCGCGCCGCTGGGCAGCGCTTAGGGCCCCTTCCATCAGCGCGATGCGCTCCGGCCTTGAGAGCTCAAAGAACGCATCTTCCTCTTTCGGGTCCTCATCCAGGGCATCAAGGCCAACTTGAATGAACAGGCTGCGGCCGATGCGTATCTTACGCGCCAGAATCCTGCGCAGGCTTTTCAGCATAGCGCCGGCCTGCTCCAGCCGCACCGTTCCATGAAGGCATACACAGGTGACGGGCAGCTCGCTGCGGGCCATCACCGATTCGTGCAGGTATTTCGCCCATTCCTCCATTTCCGGCTGCATTTGAAGGATCAATATACGTTCGGCAGGGGTATCACCCATGAATTCCCACGTAAAGGTTGCCTGACCGCTCAAAAGCTGCGCGGCCGTATCCTCCAGCGTAAGCTGGCTCCACAGCGCCGCGCCCGGGCACATCTCCGGGTTGTCGGTAAGCGAAAGGGGCCCGGCACAAAATAGCGCCATATGCAGATCGTCGCCCCTGGCGCCCGCGTTTCCCTCACGGATTGTGCGGGATGATGCCTTATTGATGCTGGCGGCCAGCTCGTGCTGAAGCTTTGCTTGCCGGGTCTGCATGTACGCCTGCTTGAGCCTCTTGAGCAAGGGGCGCAGCGCCTCCTCCGTCACAGGCTTTACCAGGTAG
The DNA here is from genome assembly GCA_023458835.1 of Bacillota bacterium. Classification (GTDB taxonomy): domain Bacteria; phylum Bacillota; class Clostridia; order Christensenellales; family Aristaeellaceae; genus JAEWAH01. Next base: position 2,564 of record JAEWWY010000126.1, on the reverse strand, counting down.
TCCAGCGCCCGGGCACGCACGGCGTGGGACGCATACCCAAAATCCTGGTAGCCCGACAGCACCACCAGCATGCAATCGGGATATTTGACCCGCACTTCATCCATCAGCCGCAGCCCGTCCATGACGGGCATACGTATGTCGGTAAACACCACGTCGCAGCGCACTTCCTCCATAAGCCTAAGCGCCTCTTCCCCGTCAAAAGCGGTGGCGACCACCGAAAAAGCCGGATCAAGCTGTTCGATGAGCCGCCTGACCCTGCGCAGGGACGACGGTTCATCCTCCGCGATCAGCACATGTATCATCGAAGCGTCCTCCAATCATGATGCCAAGGCCCTCGGGCAGATTCTCGATTTCAAAGCGTATGGGCTGATGCGAGAGCAGCGTCAGCCGCAGCACCGTGTTTACAAGCCCCATGCTGCCCAGCCGCAGCGTGGGATAGTTGGTGGCCAGGTTGGCCCGGTAGGTCTCAATGCGCTGTTCAACCATCCCGATTTCCTCCGGAGTCATGCCCCGGCCGTTATCCCGGACGCAGACCGTCCACTCGCCCGCGCGCACCTCGCAGCGCACATCGATGCGCCAGGGCGGCCGTGAATCCTTGAAGCCATGCTTGAAGCAGTTTTCGGCCAGCGGCTGCAGGATCAGCTTGGGCACGCAAATGCGTTCGATGGACTCGTCGGCTTCGATAGTGTAGGAAAAGCTGTCCTCATACCGGTCCTTCATCAGGTCCAGATAGTTGCGCATGTGCGTGAATTCCTCGGCAAGCGTCGCGCTGTCGCCGTTGTAGTCGGCGATGTAGCGCAGCATGGCCGAAAGCTTCAGGCACATGCCCACCGTGCGTAAACTTCCGTCCTCCTCGGCCGATTCGACGATGACGGACAGCATATTGTACAGAAAGTGCGGATTCATCTGGGATTGCAACGCGAACATATAAGCCCGCATCTCCAGGTCGATGGACTGCTGGAGCCTTTTGAGCATATCGCGGAAGGCATCGTTAAGCGCCACCAGCTCCTGGGATGTGCTGCGGGTCTGCATCCGCTGGGCGTTCAGCTCCATATGGTTCAAATTCACGCTGCCGATGGAACCGGCCAGCGCCCGCAGCGGGCGGGAAATGCGGTCTGCCATCACGTAGACCACCCACAGGAGCATCACCAAAAGAAGGAGGCTGGCAACAGCCATCATCCAATAGCTTTTCAAATAGGGGTTATAAAGCTGCGATTCGGGCATCGCGCGCACCAGAAGCATGCTGGACGGCTCCACATTCGTGACCATCACGATCATCTGGGTGCCGCCTATGGAATGGCGGAAGGTAGCCACTTCACCGGCGGGATGCTGCGCGGCGGCCTGCCGGTACAAAGGCTCATACCCGCCGGGTGGCATATCCTGCGGGTAGATCCTGTCTCCTTGGGCATTCAGCAGCGCATACTGCAAAGCCTCATCCTGGCGGAAGAATTCCAGGTTGTCCAACACGTCCACGCTCTGCTGGACAGCCAGCAGGCCGTAGCTCTTGGACGTATAGGTGGAGGACAGCGCCCGCAGCAGCGTGATAATCCGCGCGTCCGGGTTGTTTGCCCACATATCGTCATGAGGCCCCATCACATGCCGGCGCTTTTCATCGCCCTCCGTAAGCTTCATCAGCCGCTCCATCTCCGTTGGGCTGCCAAGGGTTGATTCAATGACCTCCGGCGTTTCATAGAGCGTGCCGGCGCTGACATAGTCGCCATTGCGATTGAACGCGCTGATGCGCGCCACACGGTTTTCGCCCACATTGATGGTGGCAAGCTGGCTGCTGGCCCAAATAAAATCCAGCAGGTTTTTCGAAAAGTAGTTGCTGCTGTCGCCATCGCCTGCAAGGGGGATGAAGCGGTTGATCAGCTCGTTGTTGGACATGACCTGGGAGGCCAGCGAATCCATCTGCCAGAGGATATTCTCAATGGCTTGCCGGTTGGTTTGAACGACCTCCCGCTGGTGGTTCAGCTCGGTCCCGCGGTTGATGGATGCGGTGATCTGTATCAGCGCAACAGCAAAGGCCAGCACTACCGCTCCGGTCAGCGTCGCGTAGGCGATGAATAACCTGTTTTTAAAGGCAAACCGCCGCATGGCGCAAACCGGCCCCTTCCGTATCAGTAATGAATAAAGAACGAAACGCAAAACAGCCGGGGATGTGCGGCCGTTTTGCATTTTTGTCTGTTTTCGCAGTCTTTCGCGCATTCAGGATGAGGGCCCGCATCCGTCCGCCCGGCTCCTTATCCCGCGGACATCATCCCATACGGGCCTATCCATGGTTCATCAATAGACATTCTTCCAGTCTTCGATGTTTTCCTTGGTGAAATGGAACGGATCGCCCACGATGGTGAACGTGCCGCCGTCGCCCGCGTCGTAGATCTCCTGCTCGCCCAGCCGGCCGGCCGCAAACTTTTCGCCTACCGCGCCGGTCAGATCACCCTTGACCATCGCTACCGTGGCATAGGCGGCACAGTAGCCAAGATCAATGGGGATCCACAGGTACATGCCTTCGCACACGCCGGCGGTGATGTATTCGGCCATTTCGGAGGGCAGCCCCAGGC
>JAEWWY010000125.1 GCA_023458835.1 Bacillota bacterium | reverse complement strand
TATTGCTTGTTTACTTTATTGTAATATCCTCCCCGGTCTTTTCACCGCCGCGCATGTATATGGGGCGGAGCACAAGCTCCTGATAGGATGCGGGCAGCGCATAGCGCAAGGATATCTCCAACTGATCAGGCGCTATCACCATGACGGCGCCGCCGCCCATCGTCTTGCAGGGTTTGCCGTCGGCATAAAGCGCATAGTCGTACACATAGTCTTCGTCGGCTTTGAACTCGCCCATTTCGGTCCATACCCGTGTCCAATCCTCGGGACATTTCATCGTCAGCGTGCCTGAGATATCCACCTGCGAGACCGTCAGCTCCGCTTTGGCCGAATACCGGTCAAAGGCGGCTTCGCCGAACCTTGCCAAGGTCTTTCCATCCCGCAGGATAGTGAAGCGGATGTCCTTGATCCCGCGGTCAGCGGGATTGCTCACATAGGCGACCTTATACCCGGACGCGTCCTGATAGATGATTTTTGTGCCATAGTGGATATATACGCTTGCTTCCAGGCTGGCCGCATCCTTGAGCGCTTGGGGAATTCCCTCGTATTCGCCGTAGCCCTGGACTTTGCCGTCCGCCAGTGCTTCACTGCCGGAATCGGTGATGTTCAGGTCCGATCCGTCGGATAGGAAGAGTCCGTCGCCGAGGCCGGCAAAGTCAATCATCACATAAGCCGCATCATGGCCATTGAGATGATCGTTGATTTTTTTGTTGAGCTCCGGATCGTCGGATATATTGCTGTCGAAGGCTTCGCCCTGCGCCTGTATCTCCCAGGGGATATCTCCGTCAGGCATTCCTTCGCCAAAGGCGGGCTCCCAATCGGCAAGCTTGCCCAGGGTATAGGATATGTAGACTTTCTTCCCGTCAAAATGCGCCTGCTCCAGCGTGAAGTCAAAGGTCCGTTCATTCTGATGCTGAAGGATCTGCGAGTATAGGTCCTTCGCCTGCGAAGCTTTCGCATCGGCGGCCGCAAGCGGCTGGGTCGTTTGGGTCTCGCCATAGGTTGTGGACACATTTTCGAGATTTTGAAGCTTTTGGCCGTTCGCCTCGTCACCGCCAAACTGTCCGAACACACCCAGGCTTGCGGCAACCGCCGCACCGATCATCATAAGCATCAGCACCATGACAGTAACCAATGCCGCGGACATTTTCCTTTTCACTTTGATTCCTCCTCTTGCTTTTTGAAGCACCGCACGGCTGTCTTTTTGATCCCATTCCAAAGCGGAGAGCTGGCGATCGAGAAGGTCCTTGAATTCGTTACTCATCGAAATACCACCTTTCCAGCCTTTGGTGCAGCATTTTGTTTGCATGTTTTAACCGTGACTTGACTGTGTCTATGGGGATTCCCAGCGTTTCGCCGACTTGCTTCAGCTTCATTTCCTGGTAATAGCGGAGCAGGACCACATCCTTGTATTTGGCAGGCAAGCGCATGACCTCTTCCACAACGGTCGAGTCGGACATGGCAGGCTCCTGAGCTGCATCAGGAAGGCTTTCCAGGCTGACCCTCCGGTCCACCCTGCGAAACCAGGCCATGCGCAGATAATCCTTGCAGGTGTTGATAGCGATCCGCATAAGCCAGGATTGCTCGCTGCTTTCATGCCGGAACGAACCAAGCTTATTGCATGCCTTGAGAAATGTATCCTGGACAGCGTCCTCCGCCAGGGAGGCATCGCGAAGATACAGATAGCACATTCTCAGCAGCGAGCTGCCATACTGCGTCATGATGCGCTCAAGCTCCGCCTCGTGAACTCTGTTTGGTACCTCAACAAAGTTCATTTGCTCCGCTCACCCCCTTCACCTATAAGACGAGACTTCTATAAAAAACGGGTGATAACCTTGTAAAAAAGGAAAGGTTTTCTTTGTTATCCCTTCGTGGTACAATAAGGAAGTTCAAAAAGGAGGAAATCCATGCTGCGCCTTGTTAACCTGCCGCTGCCACTTGACGCCGGGGAGAGGGAACTGCGCCTTGCCGCGGCAAGGAAGCTTAATGTCCGGGCGGAAGAAATTCTATCCCTGCGCGTCGTCAAAAAAAGCGTGGACGCCAGGGACAGGGGCGATGTGCATTTCGTATACGGCGTGGACGTTTCCCTGCCTCAGGAAGAGGCGGTGCTCCGCCGCCTTCGTTTCGGCACGGCAGCAAAGGTGGAAGAAGAGAAGGCCTCCAGTCCGGTTCTCCCGGCATCCTTTTCCCGCCGGCCGGTGGTGGCGGGGGCCGGCCCGGCAGGGCTGTTCGCGGCGCTGACGCTGGCAAGGGCCGGGGCCATGCCCATTCTGATCGAGCGTGGCAAGCCCGTTGGGGAGCGGGCCAGGGATATCGGTATCCTGCTGGATGAAGGTATTTTGAACGAGGAAAGCAACGTGCTTTTCGGTGAGGGCGGCGCCGGGGCTTTTTCCGACGGCAAGCTCACCACCGGCATCAAAAATCCGCTGTGCCGGGATGTATTGCAAACCCTTCACCGCTGCGGCGCGCCGGAAGAAATCCTGTACGCGCAAAAAGCCCACATCGGCACGGACCTGTTGCGCGGCGTGGTGCAAAACCTGCGGGAGGAGATACGCGCCCTTCATGGCCAGGTGCTGTTTGAAACAAAGCTCACAAGCCTTCATGTGGAAAAGGGAAAGCTTTGCGGCGTCACCGTTTTGAAGGATGGACAGGAAACGCAGATCGAAACGGATACGCTGATCCTGGCCATCGGCCACAGCGCCAGGGATACATGCCGCATGGCGTTTATGTCCGGCGTGCCCATGGCGCAAAAGCCGTTTGCTGTCGGCGCGCGCATTGAGCATCCGCAGCATCTGATCAACAAGTCACAGTACGGCAAGTTTGCCGGCCATATAAAGCTTGGCGCCGCGGACTACAAGCTCAGCGTCCGCACCCCGGACGGCCGGGGCGCATACACCTTTTGCATGTGCCCCGGCGGCGTGGTGATCCCTGCCGCCAGCCAGCAGGGCGGCGTGTGCGTCAACGGCATGAGCTATCATGCGCGGGCCGGGGAAAACGCCAACGCCGCTCTGCTGGTGGGGATCACGCCCCTGGATTTTGGAGACGACCATCCCCTGGCGGGATTTGAATACCAGCGCGCGCTGGAGCAGGCCGCCTTCCGGCTGGGAGGTGGAAAATTCCACGCCCCGGCGCAGCGGGTGGAGGATTTCCTTCACGGCCGCGCCTCCACCCATACAGGCAGCGTGGTCCCCACCTACCGGCCCGGCGTAACGCCGTCCGACCTTCATGCCTGCCTGCCCAAGTATATCGTGGAGGATATGCGCATCGGCATTATGCAAATGGACAAGCAGCTAAACGGCTTTGCCCATCCGGATGCGCTGCTCACCGGCGTGGAGGCCCACTCCTCCTCCCCCGTGCGCATCCTCCGGGACGAAAACCATCAATCCCGGATACAAGGCATTTTCCCTGCCGGGGAAGGAGCCGGGTACGCGGGCGGCATTATGAGCGCCGCGGTAGACGGCATCGCCTGCGCCCAAAAAGCGATGGAAAGGACTTTATACACTTCATGATACAAGCCGTTATATTCGATATGGATGGCATATTGTTTGATACCGAGCG
>JAEWWY010000124.1 GCA_023458835.1 Bacillota bacterium | reverse complement strand
CGCACTACGGCGTCGACTGCCGCTCAGCGTAGCGCTGCCACGCCTCGCTTTGTCTCCTTGTATTGCGCAAAAATCCCTCGCGGCCATCGACGCAATAACGTTTTCCATTAGTATGAGATGTGGGATGGCTACTTTGAGAATCTTTTGCAAGGTTGCTATAACGACAAAATAGCGCAAGGCGGTTTTCTCTACGGGTATATGATGCAGGAAGAATGGTGCGACGAGAGCCCATGGAGAATAGAGAACGTGCGCCTGGCGCTTGAAGAGCTTGCGCTGTTTTCTGAAGAAAATATCCCAGAGATGGATATAATGCACAGGAAATTGCGAGATATCCAACAAAAGTTGTTAAACCTGCTGAAACATGCATCTGAGCATGGTTATGATGTCTATATAGAGTATAATTAGCCCTTCATATAACAATCCGGAACACAGGGGGCGGACTGTTGTGCCAAACCAAATATGAAAAAGGGCGATTGCATAGCGCACAGAACCAATCCGTGTGCTCTCTGAATCTGGTATTATGGATAAATATGCCGAGCAAGAAAGCCGTGTACCGATGAACTTCCGGAAAACAATCAATAGTTAGTAATGTAGCCGTGCAATACCGGGGACGGCAGACTATGCCGCGCTCCCCGCTGCCACGCAATGATTTTTTACTTTTCGATTACATTTTGCCAGTTACTTGAAATTGCGTACGGTTCTCTGTACAATGAGAAGAACGCGGATCATGCGCGGCAGCATCCTTTTTTAAGGGGGATGCCAGGCGCAAGGCTTCCTTTCCATCAGCAAAAAGCAGATACAACAGGAGGAATGCAGGGTGAAACGGTTGATAGCCGCCATGATGGCTGCATTGATATGTTTTTCTTGCGCGATAGCGGCGGCAGACGACAAATACAAGACCATGCCGGAGATTTTTGCCGTGTCTGTTGAAAGCACGGAAAGGAAGGTGGACGATAACCGTTCCTTTGTTTATAAGGAATATATTAAGACCACCAATAAAGACGTGAATGCCCAACTGAAAGCCCTTGTGGATGGGTATGACGAGCAGCTTTCCCACACCCTGCAGGCTGATTCCAAAAAGAGAGGCAACCGGAACAGCAGGCTGGATATAGATATCATTTACTATCGTACCGGTGACCGGTTCATCAGTACCATGGTCCAGGCCAGGAACGTGTTTTACAGAGAACAGCTATCCCTTGATATGACAACGCGCACCTTTGACCTTGTCACCGGGCAGCGCCTTTTGCTTACCGATTTGTTTGATGAGGACAGTGCCGCGTGGGGGCTGATGGAAGAGGGTGTCCGGGAGCATATGGCATTGGTATATCCCGGCGAAAAGCGTGATGAAGAGGCCATCGCCGCGCTATGTGAGCGTGATGCCCTGGAACAGGCTGACTTTACCTTAAGCGGCATGGAGCTGACGCTTCATTATCCCGCCAAGGCTGTATTCGAGGGCAAAACGAACCTGATGCACGTCCGCTTTTATTACCCGCAGTTGGATGGCATGATGACGCAAACCGGTACTGAGGCGACGGACAACAGCCGCTGGAAGATGATAGCCCTTACCTGCGACGACGGGCCCAAGGATTATTCCTCCACCTATGCGCTGGATGCTTTTAGGAAGGCCGGCGCCCGGGTGACCTATTTCATCGTAGGCAAGCAATTGCCCACATACGGCGATGTATTCGTACGGGAGTTTGATCAAAACCATTCCTTCGGTACCCATACCTACAACCACTGGAGCGGTTATACCTTCAAGACAGCCAAGCGCCGGATTCAGGAAATTGATATGTCCGCTGAACTGACCCTTAAGCTGGTGGGGGAGAAGGCCGCGCTCTTCCGTGCCCCCGGCGGGACGTATCCGCCGTGGGTTGACAGCAACCTTCCGATGCCCATCATTCAGTGGAGCCTGGATACCTATGACTATACGGGCAAGAACGCCAAGCGGATTCTTGCCACCATCCGTGAGAGTGTGAGGGAATACGATATCATCCTCTGCCATGACACGGGAAAATATCTGCATGAGGCCGTACCGCTGTTTGGGGAATATTTGACGTCCCACGGCTATATGCTGGTAACCCTGGAGGAGCTGTACGCCGCCCAGGGCATAACCCCTGAACCCAATGTGGTTTACTGGTCCTTCCGGCCTGGGGAGAACAGCAATGACAGGTCGCATTTAGGCAAAAAGAAATAGCGCGCGGGTATGGCGCAAATACAGCCTAATGGTCTATGGCGGGGAGAAATCCCCGCCTTTTTGTTTTATGATGATGGCGGGGGTGATGGAATGGATAACGCAGCAAGGATTGTTTCCTTCGCCATGAGCAGAAAGGATCATCCGTATATCTTCGCAGCCATGGAGCTTCCATGTACGCCGGATAACCGCCGGACCATGATGGCGCGGAAACCGGCTTACGCCGCCAAGATGAAAGCATACTGCCCGGTGCTCAGCGGGAAGCAGGCCGCCTGCGCGGGATGCAAATGGAACGGGATGCGCGCAAACGACTGCAGCGGGCTCACCAAGGCGGCAGGGAAGCTGGCGGGCGCATCGTTGCCCCATGGCGCCAGCAGCCAGTGGAACGGCGGTTATTGGGCTGAAAAAGGCCCCATCAGCCAGATACCCAGGGGCAAGGCGTGCTTTGTCTATAAACGTTCCAGCACCGCCAGCCCCATGGGGCATGTGGGGATTTACCTGGGCAACGGGTATGTGATTGACGCCAGGGGCCATGCCTACGGCGTGAAATATGGCAAGCTGGAAAGCTATGCATGGACTGATTATG
>JAEWWY010000123.1 GCA_023458835.1 Bacillota bacterium | reverse complement strand
GGACTGCATAAGCCGCTATGTTTATGCGGCGCTTCAAGGCGGCTCTATTATGGAAGGCTGGACGAATGATGAAAAGATGATGATTGCCTGCTGTAACGATGGAACGAGGCCCGTCATATTCAAAATCGAGCGGCTTGATGAAGCCGAATAAAACAGCGGCAGACGATGCCTATTCTATCATGAGGGTGCCGCCCCACACGGCCTGCCCCTTTTCGCTCATAGCGGTGAACGCGATCACATCCCTCTTGCGCTCCCAATCGTACTGCTTGAGCACAAACCCGTCGTACTCCTCACCATCCAGCAATAGCGCAACATGATACTGATCGTAAACGCGATAGCTGCCGGTGACCGCGCCTGTGATTTCTCCATTGTGCAGCGCCACGCCCACGGAATCGCGGCTTTTTTCATTGGTATCGTCCAGGTGGAATACCAGCCCATAGGCGCCGTCGGGAATGCTGGCCGGTTCCAGCTTTTCACCGGTGTAACGGTTGGGCGCGGCCACGGGCCAATCGAAGCGGTTCATGAAAAACCGGCGGACGTTCATGGTGAACCAATAGTCGGGCAGCTTAAAGGTTCGGGCATGGTGAACGAGAAAATAGTCCCCGCCATCCATCAGCACATCGTTATGGCCGGGCGCCATGGTGCCTTTTGTCGGCAGCACGCCCGGATCCGACAGAAATGTAAAGCCGCCCATCAGCTTAACGCCAATGGTGCTGTCGTAACCCGCGCCCAGGCTGTTTAGATCCCGCCCGGAAGCGTCAACATAGGGGCCGGTGATCTCCCGCGAGCGGCCTACGCGGATGTTGTAGTTGCTGGACAGCGATCCGCAGGACACAAACAGGTAGTAATACTGGCTGCCGGGCGTGTAAACGATGCAGGATCCCTCAATGGCCGCGCCCCTGCTGCCGGCAATGCGGACCGGCTTGGCCGGCGGATCGGGAAGCATGCCGGTTTTGGCATCCAGCATTTGCAAAAAAATGCCGCCAAAGAAGGAGCCATAGGACATCCACTGATTGCCCTGTGCGTCAGTTGCGATGGATGGGTCGATTGCATTTGCGCCGTTGAGCGCGTTGGCGTAAGAGCGCACCACGATGCCCCGGTAAACATACGGTCCCTCCGGGCGGCCGGCTTCCGCCAGCGCGATGCATGAGCGCGAAGAACCGAAGGTGGAAGCGGAAAAGTACATACGGTATACTTCGCCCACCTTCACAACGTCCGGGGCCCAAAGCCCCTGCTTCTTAAGCGGGTCCAGCTTTGCATAGGCGATCACCTCGGCGCAATCCCGCTCAAAATCGGCAAAGGCCGTGCCCAGGTACTCCCATGTAATCAGGTCGGTTGACACACGAACCTGGATGCCCGGCTTATGCAAATCGCCATACGAGGCGTCGGTAGAGAATACGTAATACCTGTCCCCCTCCTTCAGGATGGCCGGATCATGGGTGTTCAGCTCGCCCCAGCGCCTGGGATCGGTCATACGGTTGGGATCGCCCAGCGGCGTAAAGCCTGGAAAACCGTCCTCCGCCGCGCATGCGCAAAGCGGCGCCAGCATGGCGCACAGCAGCAATACGCAAAGGCTCCTCCTCATATGCTCACTCCCCTCCCTGCCCCATAAGCAGGCCCCATACGCACTCGCCGTCCTTGTCGATCGCAGTAAAGTACAGCGCATCAGACTGTACAAACGCGGTGCCGGTATAGCGCCTGCCGTATGCGGCGATGGTGATTTCGCCGCCCAGCTCATCGTAGCCGGCCAGCACCGCATCTATTGGCAGCTTGCGGCCGTAGGTCACACCGTTATTGTACTTGTCATGGCGTATCAGGCTTACCCGGCCCTTTAACTCAGCGGGCTTGGGTATCCGCGGCTCGGTTCCGTCGTACGGTACCGGCGAAAGGAAGATTTGCGGCAACTCCTTGGCGAAGAACACCTTCCGGAGCTGTAAAAAAGAAGGCCGCGCCTCGCCCTCACGGCGTATATGGTGCACTGCGTAAAACCCGCCGTCAAGGCGCAGGATGCTGTTGTGCCCGGGCGCCATCCAGCCTTCGTGGCCCGGGCAGTCGAAGTTGAATCCGCCCGCGACCTTGTCACCCGCGCTCATGACCGGATCCAGGTCGGTCATCGGCCTGCCCTCGCTGTCCAGGTAGGGCCCCGTGATCTTTTGTGAACTGGCCACGCGGATGTTGTAATCATACCGCAGGCTGCCATAGGAAACGAACAAATAAAAGCGGTCGCTGCGCCCATCATAGAGCACGTATCCGCCCTCGACAGGGCGATGCTCTCCGCCCGCGATACGTGTACCGTATCCGCTATCCGCAAGCAGCCCATCCTCCCGCAGGCGGGCAATGTAGATGCCGCCAAAGAAGGAGCCATACACCAGGTAGGCGGTACCGTCCCTGTCTGTCACCACATTGGGATCGATGGCATTGGGCGCGTCATAACGGCCGGTATGATAGGTACGCAGCACATCGCCCCGATAGGTATACGGACCGCTTATCGCGGCGCTTGTGGCAAGGCCGATCACACTTTGAGATTTGCCGAATTGCGACGCGCAGCAGTACAGCCGCCACTCATCCCCCGCGCGGACCACCTCGGGCGCCCAATAGCCGGTTTCCCCCACATGCGCCAGCACCGAAACCGGGGATACGGGTAGCGCCGGGGCCTGCAGCCGCCAGTGAAGCAGATCGTCGCTTACGGCAATCTGTACCCCGCGCACCTTCGTATCGGTGGAGAAGCAATAGAACCTGCCTTGCTCCTGAATGATCAGCGGATCATGAAATTTGATGCTTTCCATGTGCTGCACATCCCGGCCGCCTTCACTAGAGATAAATATCCCCTCATTCCTTTACACTGGTAAACATAACGGATTCGATGATCCACCGCTGGAACACGCCGTAGAGGACGAGCACCGGCACCAGCAGCATCACCGAGCCTGCCATAATGCGCGGCACATGGGTATTGATCGCGTATTGCTCGTTGAACTTGGCGACCATCACGGTCACCGGCTGCCAGATTTCATTCTTGATAAACAGTGTCGGCGCAAGGTAATCGTTCCAGGATCCGATAAACCACAGGACGCCGTGGGCGGCCAGGGCAGGACCCACCATGTAGAGGATGATTTTGAAATAGATCTGCATGTAATTGCAGCCGTCGATCTTTGCCGCTTCAATCATGGAATCCGGCACGCTGCTCAGGTACTGGCGCAGAAAGAAGATCATCAATACATTGCCGCTCAGCTTTGGCAGGATCAGCGGCCAGGGCGTGGCCAGCATCTTGACCTTGCTGAACATCACAAACTGAGGGACCATGATCGACGGGAAGGGGATCATGATCGAGCCCAGCAGCACCAGGAACAGCACGTTGCGCCCTTTAAAGCGGATTTTGGCAAAGGCAAAGGCGGCGGCGGCAGATACCAGCGCGCCCACGATGACCGGCGGTCCGGCATACAGCAATGTATTCAGGAAGCCGCGCACCAGCGGGATCTCGTTCCAGATCTGCACATAGCTGGAGAAATCCCACGTTTTGGGCAGGAGCCCCGCCAGGTAGATGTGCATCTTGGGCTTGAGCGAGGTAAAGATCATCCATATGAAGGGATATAGCATCACGATGGATCCGGCCGCCAAAACGAGAAAAACCAGCACACTACTTACGAGCTTTCGCCTTTTCACTGCGCTCCCCCCTCCCGTTGATCCAGAATTGGATCGCAGTCACGGTAAACACGATGATCCCCAGCACGACTGCCACTGCCGAACCGTATCCGGCCTTCGAATTCGTGAAGGTGCGGTCATACAGGTGTATGACGGTGGTAAAGGTACTGTTGGCCGGGCCGTTATTGGGGAACACCAGCCGGGGCTCCACATACATCTGCGCCCCGCCTATCACGCTGGTCACCAGCAGGTAAAAGGTGACCGGCATCAGCAGCGGCAAGGTGATGCGGCGGAAGGTATCAAACCAATTGGCGCCGTCTATCCTGGCCGCCTCGTAATAGGAGGAGGAGATGCCCTGCATGCCGGCGATGTACAGGATGGTGGAACCGCCCAGCCCTTTCCAAACCGTCATGATGATGATCACCATTTTGGTGTACTTGGGATTGCTGAGCCAGTTGGGCGGCTCAGCCACGCCCAGATTCATAAGGAACGTATTGATTATGCCGCCGTCCGACATGAACATGCGCTGAAAGATAAAGCTCACCGCCACCACGCTGGTGACCACCGGGGTGTAATAGATCACGCGGAACAGGCGCTCGAAGCGTGTGCCGCGATTCATCATGGAGGCCAGCAGAACCGATAGCAGCAGCCCGATCGGTATCCCAAGCATGTAATAGGCCGTATTGCCAAGGCTCTGCCAGAAGAGCTTGTTGTTCATCATGTCGGTATAATTGCGTATGCCCACCCACTTGGCCGCGGCGATCGGCTGGCCCAGCGGCCAGGAGGTGAAGCTTGCGTACACGGTCATGCATAGCGGAATGAGCACGAAAACAATCATCCCAATGAACGGGATGGTGATAAAACCGTATCCCCACAAATGATCCAATGTTCGGAACGACAACGCTTTTCTTTGTTTCATAGGCATCCCCCAATAAATGCAAACGCATGGAGAAGGGAAGAGGGTACCCCTTCCGATCACATTGAAGGGAAGAGATACCCTCTTGAAATGGTGCGGTTACTTGTTGGGATTCAGGTCGTCGGCATCCTGGATGGCTTCATCAAGCAAAGCCTGCGCATTATCCTGAATGCTGTTTACGTAGTCCGTTACGCTCATGGGGGTGACGCCTTTGTCACTCTTCTCATAGTAGCTCCACACGGCGTCTACACCGACAATGAAGCCGTCGGAGTGCCACAGGGCGTTCCAGGTGTAGGTGGTGGGCACGCGATGGCCATTTTGCCCTTCCAGCATGCGCACAAACACCACGCGGGATTCCGGGAAATAGCTGTCGTCGGTCAGGTACTCACCTTTGGCCATGTCCACGATGTTGGGCAACTGGCCGCCTTGCTTGGCCACGAAACGCTGCACATTCTCATCGGCGGACAGGGTATACGCCAGCTTCGCGGCCAATTCCTTATTGGGGGAATCCTTCGATACGCAGTAGCCGATGGAATCCACGCGGCCAACCCACTTGTCCTGGCGCTCGGCGATGGGCAAGGAAGCATACTTGTCGCTGATCGGCCATGGGGCGACGTCAAAGTCAAACCAGGCCTTGCCGGGATTGACCGCCTCGTCGGTTTCGATGGCCTGGAAGGCGCCTACATCCCAGGTGCCGCAAGGGAAGTACGCGCAGCGGCCGGCCAGGAACTTCAGGTAGCCGGTGGTCTCATCGGTGGACAGGCCGGAGCCGCCCATTTCGATGATTTTCATGAATCCTTCATAACCCTCGATGAATTCCGGAGAGTTGAACAGAACCTTGGTGTGATCCTCGCTCAGATAGTCGCCGCCGGCGCCCCAGATAAAGGGATGCAGCGTGAAATCCTCCCACAGGTGGGTACCGTACACCTGCTTGGAACCGGCCGTATCCGGCAGGGTGGAATCCTCATAGGTCAGGGCTTTGCAAAGGGTGGCAAACTCGGTGAAGGTATATACCGGCAGGTTGCCGCTTTCATCAATTTCCGGGAAGAAGGGCAGGGTGCCGGCGGCTATAAGCGCTTCAATCTCGGGGCGGCGCTTCTGGATGATGGCCTTGTTGACCGTCATGGACACGGCGGAGAAATCCTTGGGCAGCGCATAGATGCTGCCGGTGCCCAGCGTATCGGTGGCGGGGTCGTACTTGTACAGGTTCAGCGCCTCGGGCCAGATTTTGTCCAGGGAGGCAACGTCAAGCAGCGCATCCAGCGGCTCACCCTTATCGGCCCACACCCGGCGGCGAATGTCGCTCACGCCCAAATAGAACACGTCGGGAGCGGTGTTGGCTGTGAGCGCCGCTTCCAATTCCGGCCAGTACTGATCGCCGGCCACCTGGAAGTTGACGGTGCAGCTATTGTCCTTCTCGAACTGCGCGATCACTTCGCGGTACATGGCCTGCTCATGCTCCTGCGCAAAGACCGAGACCGTGAGAACCGGCTTGTCACTCGCCAGCGCCGTGATACCCGCTGCGCTCATCGAGAGCATCAGGGTCAGCGTCAGCAACCAGATCATCAGTTTCTTCATTTTTCAGTCTTCCTCCCTTATTGCTTTTTTTCGCTTTTGATTTAGATTAACCTAAAATATTGTAGATTCATCTAAACCTTCTGTTGCCCACATCCTAACACGATCTATTCACAATGTCAACACCTCTATATCATTTTTTAGTCACTTTTTATTTGACTCCCTAATCCTTCTTTCCCATGTTGTCCATTCTGCCTATCCGGCGCCTTCGCTTTTTCCTTGACACATCCAATACTTCCATTCATAATGATTGGAATAATAGGACTGGATCTTTAGAACGGCTAAGGAGACGACACGCATGATTCACATTATCGATGTCAAAAACGGAATGCAGCTCTTTGAAGCGCTGGATTCCAAGGTGCGTGTGGAGATCCTTCATCTGCTCAAGACCAACGGCGAAACCAACCTGAACCAGCTCGCCAAGGGATTGCAGCTTACCAACGGGGCAATCACGGCCCACATCAAAAAGCTGCAGGACGCGGGCATCATCAAGGTGCGCACCCAATCCGGCGTGCGGGGTTCGCAAAAAATCTGCTCGCTGGCAGCCACCAAGATCATCCTGGATCTTTTCGATGAAGACGCGCTGCTCAAAAACGTATACTCCTTCGATATCGGCGTCGGGCACTATGTAGACTACCGGATCAAGCCGACCTGCGGCATCGTAAACGAAAGCGTGATCATCGGCGAGCTGGACGATCCGCGCTATTTTTCCTTTCCCGAGCGGATCGACGCGCGCCTTCTGTGGTTTGCCGAGGGGTATGTCTCCTACCAACTGCCCAACAGCCTCAAGCATTCCGAGGCTTGTACCGAGCTGCAAATCGGGATGGAGCTCGCCTCGGAGGCCCCGGGCTTCGCCTCCCACTACCCCTCCGACATCCGGTTCAAACTTAACGGCCATGATTTGGGCTACTTCACCAGCCCCGGCGAATTCAATGACCGCCGCGGTATTTTTACGCCCTCCTGGTGGTTTGAAAATCTGGGCCAGTATGGCCGCTTAAAGCTGCTGACCGTCAATGAGAACGGCTGCTATATCGACGGGTTGAAAATCTCCGGCACCACCATTGATGACTTGCAGATCACCTCACAATCCGAGATACTTTTCTCCATCGAGGTTGCCCAGAACGCGGCAAACAAGGGAGGCGTCACCCTGTTTGGCAAGGGCTTTGGCGATTACGACTGCGGCATCACATTCAAAATGTTCTACACGCCAGGCAATGGGAATGGCGGGA
>JAEWWY010000122.1 GCA_023458835.1 Bacillota bacterium | reverse complement strand
CCTTGCAGGAAACGGTCAAATTCAAAAAGCCGAACCGGGCCAAGGCATCCAGCATATGGTCAAAAAAACCGATGCCCGTATCAAGCTGCGTAACTCCAGCACCGTCCAATATTAGCTCCAGGGAAATGTCCGTCTCCCTGGTTTTGCGGGATATGGATGATTTGCGCATGTTAGGCGCCTCCTTTGTGGCCATCTACCGGCAACCCAAAGCGGACCGCCACGGCTTTGGCATGGGCTTGCAATCCTTCCTGACGGGCCAGGAGGATGATATTCTCCGCCGCGTTATGCAGCGCTTCTTTTCCATAGCAGATCAGGCTGGATTTTTTCACGATATCATCCACCGACAGGGGTGAAAAGAACCTGGCCGTGCCGCTGGTAGGCAGCACATGGTTGGGACCGGCATAATAATCGCCTAAGGGCTCAGGGGAATAATGGCCCAGGAAGATGGCCCCGGCGTTCTGGATATATGGCAGGAGGCTGTACGGGTCGGCCACGCATAGCTCCAAATGTTCCGGGGCCACGTCGTTGGCAATGCGCGCAGCCTCCGTCAAATCCTCCGTTACTACGATGGTGCCGTATCTGTTCAGCGAAGCCTCCGCGATTGCCCGGCGGTCAAGCTCCCGCACCTGCCTATCCAATTCCTGTACAACAGCATAGGCCAGCGCCTGATCAGGCGTTACCAAAACCACCGCCGAAAGCGCATCATGCTCCGCCTGGCTTAATAGATCCGCCGCCACAAAGGCGGGGTCCGCGCTGCTGTCGGCGATCACCAGCACCTCGCTGGGCCCGGCCACCATATCAATGCCCACATGGCCGAACACCTCCCGCTTGGCATTGGCCACGTAGATGTTGCCTGGGCCTGTGATCTTGTCCACCCTGGGCACCGTTTCCGTGCCGAAGGCCAGGGCAGCAATGGCCTGGGCGCCGCCCACCTTGTAGATTTCATCCACCCCGGCCATATCCGCGGCCACCAAGGTCAAAGGATACGAAACCGTGCCCTCCGGGCCGGGAGGCGTCACCATCACGATTTTTTTCACGCCTGCCACCTTGGCGGGGATCACATTCATCAGCACTGAGGAGGGATAGGCAGCCGTCCCGCCGGGCACATAGACGCCCACGCTACTCAAAGGCCGCACCATCTGGCCCAGATGCATCCCTGCCTCAAAATCCAGCCATGTCTTTTGCTTTTGCTTTTCATGGAAGGCCGTAATGCGCTTTTTTGCCTCCCGCATGGCATTTATCCATTCAGGGTCGGCCTTTTCATACGCAAGAGCGGTTTCTTCCGCCGTCACCTTCAAATCCACCGGCAGAAAATCCACCTTGTCAAAGCGGGCAGTATATTCCAAAAGAGCCGCGTCGCCCTTTTCCCGGACGTTTTTTACGATCTCCTTCACAGACCGGGAAACCATTTCGTCCGTCAGTTGGCTCCGGTTCATCAGCCGCGCATGCAGCGCGCCCTTGTCCGAAGCGGGAATGATGGGCACCATACGTTCCCCTCCCTTATTCTTGGTTCATTTCGGGAAGCTGGGCCCGGAATCCTTCCACGATGGCCTGGATCCTGGCCCGCTTTGTTTTCAACGCTACCCTGTTCACCACCAGCCTGGCGCTGACCGGGCATATTTCCTCCAGCACCGCAAGGCCGTTGGCCTTTAAAGTGGATCCGCTTTCCACAATACCCAGAATCACGTCGCTGAGGCCCACGATGGGCCCCAACTCCACAGACCCGTTCAGCTTGATGATTTGAATGTTGCGGCCTTGGGCGGCATAATAGTTTCTGGCGATGTTGGGGTACTTGGTGGCCACCCTCTCGTTGGCATAGCCAGCCGGGCGGCCGGGATACCCCGCAATACACAGGCGGCACTTGCCAAACCCCAGATCCAGCAATTCATACAGCGGCCTATTTTCCTCCATCAGCGTATCTTTGCCCACCACACCCATATCCGCCACGCCATGCTCCACGTAGGTGGGTACATCGGCGGGCTTCACAAGAATGAAACGAATGGCCTGTTCCCCGTTTTCCAATACCAGCTTTCGGCCAGGGCTCCGCGGTGCGGCACAGTTGATCCCCATGCCCTCCAGCAGATCCATTGTCTGCTCCGCCAGCCGGCCCTTGGCCAGCGCAATGGTGATCATTTCCATGCTTGTTCCTCCTCGGACCATATCCTGACCTTGCCATCCATTACGCAGGCCGCCTGAAGGGCGCGGCCTTCCGCCACCATCTGAATAAGCTCCGCTTTGGCGGCGCCATACTGCAGCGACACGCTGATGCCTTCCCGGCGCTTTATTTCCGCCCAGCCAAGGGCCGCATGAAGGCTTTGCCGTGATACGCCCAGCACAAACCCCTCGGCAGGAGCGGGAAAGGCTTCTCCCTGCCGCAAAAGTGCGGCCATCAAAAGGTTGATGGAAAGCCCGAAACCGGTGGCATGCATGGCTCTTCCATATTTAGCGGGAAGCCCGTCATACCGTCCGCCGGATAAAAGCGGCTGGCCAAGGCACCCCGTGATTCCCCTGAAAATCATGCCGGAATAGTAATTCACCGCGTGGACCATGCCAAGATCGATGCTGACGTACTCCCGGCAGCCATAGTCGTCCAAGGCATCCAAAATCTGCCTGAGATTTGAAATAGCCTCCCGGCACAGGCTGCTAACGGTGATGGCCTCCGCCTCCTTCAGCACCGATTCGTCCCCATACAGTTGGGGCAGCTTCATCAGCCGGCTGGATACCTCACCGGGCACGGCGCATTCCCGCAAATAGAGCTGCATGGCCAGCATATTCTTTTCTTCCACGTAGCGGCGGATGGTTTCCGTCTGTTCCGGCGTCAGTCCCGCCTCCTGCATGAAGCCTTTAAAGAAGGCTACCTGGCCCAGATCTATTTGAAACTCCTTGAGCCCCGCCTGGCGCAGGGAATCGATGGCCAACGCGATCACTTCCGCATCCGCCAAAGCGCTTTTTTCCCCCATCAGCTCAACCCCCGCCTGGGTGCTTTCGCACAGGGAGGAGGATCCCTCCGCCGGGAAAGCCGCCACATTTTGAATGTAGGAAAGCCGAAGCGGCAGCTTTTCTCCCATCAGGCGGGAGGCGGCGATGCGCACGGCAGGAATGGTGCTGTCGGGCCGGAGTACCAGCACGCGCCCCTGCCGGTCGAAGGTCTTCCATACGTGGTGAGCATCAAAGCCGTACACCTCATCGTCGAAGGTGCGGTAATATTCCAGCAGCGGCGTTTCGATTTCCCTAAACCCGCTGCGCGAAAAAAGCGTGCGCAACTGCTGCTCTACGCAGCGCTTGCGCACGCATTCCCCCGATAGTGTATCCTGCATCCCTTCCGGAATTTGAAATTTGGTGGTACTCATCTGGCCCTCCGCATCGCTTTATCATGGTAAAGTGATAATGCGGTAAATTATATCGGAGAGTGTTTTATTTGTCAAGGGTATACGCCAGGATCATTTTGCGTTCTTTGCATCCTTGCATATGACGTATCTGCCGGGCGGAAGCTGCCTGGAGATGATCGCCCTTACCTCCTGCGCCGTTTCGCCTGCTATTTTGCTTTTATCAAACAGATAAGCTTGAGCGCTGGTAATAAACAGGTATAGATAGTTCTCGGTTTCATACACCTTATGTAAAGCGCTGTATTTCATTTTGGAGTTCCCCTGAAAAAAAGGGCTTTCAGACGACAAAAGAAATTCATCCTCATAAAAAGTAAAGACACTTTCTATGCCCAGGAGTTTTTTCGATCTGTTGAACAAAAGAGATGGAAGCAAGTAAGACATACCAATCCACATGAAAAGGCATAAAAAGAATAATGGCACCAATGTCCCGCTCATTTCGCCAATCGTATCCGTAACCACCGCAAGCACAGTCAGGCCCAGCAGCAATAGCATGAGCACGGGCCAGACAAAAAAGAATATCCGGCGCCTGGTTTTGTAATTCCTGCCCCTGTGGGAACTGAATGCAATAAAATCTTTGATGGTTTTTTCATCATACACGGTGGTAGCCTTTATTTCCACATTACGCACCTCGCTTGCCGCCCAAAACATTCAGAGAACCAAAAAGCAGAACCGGGGTGGCTATAGTATAGCACACCCCGGGATATGTGAAAAGATGGAAACAAGCGGCATGTCCGCGCGGAATCAGTTCATAGCCTCATACAGCGCCTTCACCAGCGTGCCCGTGGCGTCCTGGCCATATTCCCAGAACAAAACGCCCATCAGGCCGTGTTCCTTGGTGTATGCACCCTTTAGCGCAATGGATTCCGCATCCTCGTAGCTGATAAAGGTGCTGCCGTCAAACAGGTAAGGGGCAGAGGCATTCTCATCCCAGTAGCGGGTATAACTCCCGTCTGATGCCATGGCTTCAATGGCGCCATAGCCATATGTCTTGTTGCCGGAGGTCCCGGCTTTTTGCCCAAGGCCGTTTTCCTCGGTACTTTTCACGCTGCGCCAGGCGCGGCCGTAGAAGGCGGCGCCCATCATCAGCTTTTCCCTGGGGATGCCAGCCTGCGCAAAAGCTTCCATGGCGGTAGCGGCGCTGATGGCGGCCTTGTCGCCCTGCTGGGGATACAAGCCCGTATGGTGGCCCGTTACTTTTTCAAAGCCGCGAAGATCATACGTCATCACATTTACCTGATCTGCCAACCGGCCGATGGCCTCGCAATCCAGCATATCGGCGTATTGCTTGGAGCCGCCTACCGCAATGGAAATATACCGTTTTGCGCCATCCTGCGCGGTCAAATCATCCAGCGCGCTGCGCAATGCTTGCATAAGCAGCAGAAGGTTTTCCGCATCATCCTCGCGGCTTTCGATGCCGGCCACGGAAGAACCGGGGTATTCCCAGTCGATATCGATGCCCAAAAAACCATGCACCTGCATCAAACCAACAGCGCTTTCCACAAATGCCGTGCGGCCGCTTTCGGTGGATGACGCCTGGGAAAACCCGTCCGCGCCCCAGCCGCCCACCGCCATTACGGGCAGGATGTGAGGGTTGCGCCGGATGTATTCCTTGAATGCGCCGATGGAATTCCAGTGGCTGCCGGATACCTTGCCATCTTCAATCAGCGCAAAGGAATAGTTCATTTGCGTCATGTATTTGGCATCCTCATCGCGAAATATAAGGTTGCCCCTGTCGTACACGTATGCTGAAACCGTCATGGAACTCAACCTTTCTTTTGTATCCGCCTCGGCCGTATTGTCAGGCGCGGCAATCGTTATGGGCAAGCATGCAAGGCTTACAGCCATCAGCAGGCATATGGCGCCCATCCACCATTTTTGAGGGAGAAAACCCCCCGGGAACTTTTTCAAAAGCTCGTCCTCCCGTTTGATTCAATTCATCAGGCGGGGTTGCGCCGCTTTTGTAAAAAACAGGAAACACGGCCGTGAATGCCAAAGCAGGAGACCGGTGCCCCTTGGGTCTCACACGAATCAAACCAGCAATATCAGCCATGGTTTCCATGGTATTTATGATACCATACTTCCAGCGTATATGGTAGTGTTACATTTTGCATCGGCTGGATATCGCCGCATTTTGCGATTTCTTTATCCATTTTGATGGCGTATTGCGTCGGATTTCCCTTGACAGCCGACAGGCCATGCAGTATTGTGTACAAGGAATGGGAGAGGATGGCATGTTGTTTGTAGGCATCTGCGGCGCCAGCGGCAGCGGAAAATCGACTTTGGCACAGGAATTGAGCAATTCTATCGGCGTAAAGTGCCTGGTCATCAACCAGGATGCCTATTACAGGGATCATCCCATGCTTTCGTTTGAAGAACGCAGCTTGCTCAACTATGATGAACCGGAGATCTTCGACCACGACCTGCTGCTCAAGGACATGGAAACGCTGCTGGATGGCCAGCCCATTCCCCGGAAGGGGTATGACTACAGCCAGCACCGCCGGGCTGATTCCTGCGAACTGATTCATCCCTGTGATGTGCTGATTCTGGAAGGCATTCACGTATTTTACGATGAGCGGCTGTGCGAAAGGATGTATTTGCGGCTCTACATGAGTGTGGAACCGGATATTTGCCTTTTGCGGCGCATCCAGCGGGATATACAGGAGCGCGGACGGCAGATTGAGGGCATTGCCCACCAATATCTGACCACCGTCAAGCCCATGTATGACAAGTATGTGCGCAACTATATCAACCAGGCGGATGTGATTGTGGCCCGCGGGGGGAAAAACGCCAGGATTGTGGATATTCTCGCCGGATATGTGCGGGATGAGCTGCTCAAGAGGCGCACCGCGGAAAATTGATTCATTTTAAATCAGAACATTACATAAGCGTTTGTAGGGAATGAAAACGCGGGGCCTGCCGAACATGCGGGCCCCGCGTTTTCCTTTTTGATTCGGTTCATCCGCCGGCAGCATCGCTGCCGGGGGCATCCTTTGGCGGGAAGATCATGGTAATGGCAGGTACCTCCGGGCTGAAGCTCCACTGCGCGTGAAGCAGCGTTTCCAGCGCGGCAGGCGTCAGAAGCAGTTCTTCCCCGGCTACCAGCACCTGTTCGGGCAGCAGTTCCGCCGGCAAGGCATCCACCTGGATGTCCACCCGCATCACCTGTCCTGATTCGTCACGGGAATAGGCCACATGCAGCATATATCCGTTGGCTGCCACGGTATAGCCATCGGG